>PLXF01000101.1 GCA_003151315.1 Parachlamydiales bacterium | reverse complement strand
CCATTAGTGTGTGGAGATCTTCTGTAGTCGGAGGTGCGATCAGGCTTTGTAATGTGGGATTCTTGTCAGAGAGCGAAAGAAGGTAGGTCATTTGGGAGAGATAGGAAGTGCCTGGCTCTTCCGACTTGTGAAGCCCTAATCGCAAAAGAGCGCCGCCGATCTCATAATCTTGAAAGCGCATGCCCATGTTTTCCAACTCAGAAACGGCCCTTTTTACTGGATCGAGCAGTTTTCCATCTGTTTGTAAGTCGGGCTTAGGCCAGAAAAAGGGGGGCTCCATATCGCTGAGCGCCGAATAGGGATCGGAAAAGGGGCTCTCTGCTTTTTCGCCGATCGTTTTGGGCGAAAAGTGGGAGGCAGCAGAAACAGAATCAACTCGGTAGAAGTAGGAGGTGTAATACTCTTCGGTAGGGGAAACCCGCAGAGGGGCGTGAAGAGCGGTGAGTTTTTTTAGCCAGTTTTTTTCAATCCCACTGGTGACGGAGAGAAAAACTAAAACAAGCCAAACAACTAACGAGATGACCAATACCGACATCGCTGAAATTAGAGCTGTCGATAAAGATTTTCGTTTCGGGAGAAGGTATTTGAGGGCGATGCGCCATTCAAACATGCGCCCTCTTGCCTTTATTTTGCTTCTTTGAAATTGACGTGTCGGCGTAGAGTTTTGTCGAATTTTTTCAACTCGATTCGCTCAGTGGTGTTCCGTTTGTTTTTGACGGTCCAGTAGCACTCGTTAGATTCGGTGCTTTTCAATTTAATTGTTTCGCGGGCGCCTTTTTTTGCCATGGTATTCCTCTAAAGAATTTTCCATCGAAGTATATATTGAAAGAGGGCATTTATGCAAGAGGAATGCGGGTAAGAACTTCGAGATCGAGGGGATCCCCTTCGGGCTTGCGGAGGAGTTTATGATACCCCAGCCCGCCGATCATCGCCCCGTTGTCTAAGGTCAGCTCCTTTTCGGGCCAAAAGAGGGGTATTTCGGGGAATTCTTCGGCAAATAATTCCTTCAGTCGCTGGTTACTGCAAACACCGCCGCCAAAAACGATCGATCGACAAGAGAAAAGTTTAATTGCTTTTTTCCCCTTCTCCACAACATCCCGAAATGCCGCTTCTTGAAAAGAGGCTGCCGTATCGGCTTTTGTTTGCTCGTCTAAAGGGGCGTCTTTACCCGCTCCATTTTGCCCTTTTACGGCATAAAGGACGCTAGTTTTAAGTCCCGAAAAGGAGAAGTCTAGAGGGCTTTTTTTGACAAAGCCCCCTTTAAAGGGGAAGCGGTTGGGGTCGCCCCCCTTAGCGATCCGCTCGATTTCAGGCCCTCCGGGATAGGAAAGTCCCAGGAGAGTTGCCACCTTATCGAACGCCTCGCCGATCGCATCATCGACGGTGGTGGCGATCGGCTCATAGACCCCGATATCGACCATTTTAACCAACAAAGTATGCCCCCCCGATAAAACGATCCCCAAAGCGGGAAACTGCGGTTTATCTTTCCCCATCAGCGCTGCATAAAGGTGGGCTTCCACATGATTGACACCGATTAAAGGGCAGTTCCAGGCGATTGAAAGCCCCTTAGCGGCGTTCATTCCGATCAAAAGGGCGCCTACGAGTCCAGGTCCTTGAGCCACAGCAATTCCATCAATTTGAGAGGGGGCTACTTGGGCTTTTGCTAGGGCCTCTTGTAAAACGGGCTCAAGAGCATCGATATGGCGCCTACAGGCAAGTTCAGGGAACACCCCCCCATATTGGCGGTGCAGGTCGGCCGAAGAGGCGACGATATTAGACAAGATCCGCTCGCCGTTTTCGACAACAGCGGCCCCTGTCTCATCGCAAGTACTTTCAATTCCTAGAATCAGCATGAGGAGAAAGTATATAGTATTTCCGGTTGAAAGGCACTCAAAAAGGAGTGTAAATAGTTTTTTAATTTTGGGGTTTGGCCCGTCTGACTAAACGTTGGCCCGGGGGGAGTATTTCTAATATGTTAATGATTGAACTTGGATGTGTGCCATCAATTTGAATGCAATTCTCAGATGGGTTGAATGGTTTTAATGATAAAGGGAACTCCCCCTCTATTGCGGCGTGGTCGGAATATTTGCCAATTTCTATATTTCTCCCAACGCCTCCAGAGAGGCCCTCTTTACCTTTAATTTTTAGTTGTAAAATGAAATCAACCCGATTCTGCTTTAAATTCCACTGATTTAGTTCCTTCATGTTCCACAGGGTAAACCTACTATCCTTCCTCCAGCAGGTGCCTGCAGAATTTGTAGGGCTAGAATCAGAAACTATAGGACCAAATTTGATTTGATTGCCGCATCGTTGGATCCTTTCAGAAATTCGATCACTGCTCGAACTAATCGCATCCAACTCTTCTTCTCTAGGCTCAGGCGCCGATCCATCTTCGAGGATTAGAGGATGAGTATAATTCAGTTCTCTGAAGAATTTTTTTAAATCTAAAATTTCTGGGAATATTGTTTTATACCGATCATCGGTAAGATCTTCGTCAAAATAGGTGATATTCAGATCACCCATTGTATAGACAGCAGCGGCATTTGTAATGTCAGGGCTTACCCTTTCGTCATACAAAGTTTCTATCTCGTCTAAACAGCTTTTTCTATGTATTTGTGCGTTTTCGGAATAACCTGCCTGCAAATGAGCGTTGAATAATACGACATGATTGTTGTTGCCCAGATCAACCTTCGCGCGGAGAACTCCCTTATTTGCCCAGGCGTCGTCTCCACGCAAATCTTTAAAGCCGCGGAATGAGGGGTTATTTAAAGGGAACTTACTTAAGATTGCAAGGCCGCTATTCATCCCCACAATTTGAGGCGCTACATCGACTAACATGTAGGGGAATATATTCCGGCATCTCTTGACTATTTCTGCAATGGCAAATTGATCGAAGAGTTCCTGTAAAGCAATACAATGGTATTTATCGGGGTTATTTTGGAGATATTCAATAAACCCATCGATCCGCTCACTAACGGGGGTTAGTTGATTTCTAACGGTGATCCATTCGGGTAGGGCGCCCAGATTAAACGTGATCATCCGTAAAGGATCGGCTAGAGGAGGTGCTTTATGATCATTTTCAGGCTGAATGTAGGTCATATCGGCCTTGGCGCTGCTTCCCAGAATTAATAAAGGAGCGCCTAAACAAAATAGAGGAGCGCCTATTAAGCAAAGGAAGAGGCCTGTCGCTACCCAGCAAACTCGACGTGCGATTTCCCAATTTTCAGACGGATGGCGACCGTGTACATTCTCTTTCATCGACCGTTCGAGGGGTCGTTCAACCAGAGCTATTCCCTGAGCCATCGGTTCGATTAACCACCGTCCTGCCCAATAGGTAGGTTTGGCCAAGCAATTGAAGAACATTCGGCCGTCAGAATTAAAACTATTTAGTTCAGGATGAAATATGCTCATAGATCTCTTTTTAGGTTTTGTAATAAGTATTATATTATACAAAAAGATATAATACAATTACAAATTCAGAGATGCTTGGCTATCTAAAATCCAGAGCGCTTTTTGCTCGGCAGTTCCGACGTAACTTGCTGGATAAGAAGAGGGTAGTGCGCTTTTGAGGACGAGAGGGACGATTTCTTGTTTGGAGGGGCCTAATGCATACACAACGGCCTGGGCGCTCTCATTAATGCAACGGAAAGTAAGGGTCATCCGCCAACTATTTTTTTGAGGAATGTGGTTGGCTATGACAAGTCTCTTATTTTCATCTAATCCGGCAGATCCGGGAAATAACGAGGCGGTGTGCCCGTCTTCGCCAACCCCTAACATCACCAGGTCAAAAAGGGTGGCTCCTAGCTCCTTTTTGATGAGCTCTTCATATTCGAGGGCGTATTTTTCGATTAACGACTCTCCCTTCATCCGATGGATTTGCCCTATTGGGAGGTGAGAGAAAGCGGCATCCATGGCCATTTTGTAATTGCTGTCTGGATGATCGGCTGAAACGGCTCTTTCATCGCTCCAATAGAGGTGGACTGCGCGCCAATCTACAGCGTCGCGCATCGTTTTAAGCTTTTCGAAAATCGCTTTGGGGGTCGATCCACCGGAAAGGGCCACTGCGAAGCGCCCTTTTTTGGCGATTGCGTGGCGAGCGAGGGCAATCCAATGGGATGCGGCAAAATCGAGGGTAGCCTCAGTGTCGCCTGGGATAGTGATATCGCGCCGTTCGTCCCAATGGGTCAGCATAACCGATCTAGGTCAATTGTTAAGAGCTCTTTGAGCATCTCCACATAGTGTTGGCTGGTCCCTTTTGTGCAGATCTCTTTCACGAGCGATTGTCCTCTTGCCGTTTGACCGAGAACAAAACGATAGGGGAGTTGACACTCGTTTTGGGAAGAAATTTGGATGTTCACTGTATGGTATTGCAAAGCGATCCGATCGCAGGCATAGATATGCCCATCGCGACTTTCGAAATGGACCGAAGTGATGGTCCCCGATCCGAGCCTTTCCCAATGTTCCTCGCGAATGATAAAGGTTGATTTTTGGTTGGCTATTTCGAAATCGAAATCGAGCTCTTCCCTTTTTTTCTCTGTGTGGATGAGTGTCCAGGGGAGTTGACTAGAGAGCCAAGCAAGCAAATACATCGATTGGATACGCAAATGGCAAAAGGGCTCCGATTCCCGGGAATTATAGGTGATGCGGAGCGCATTTAAGGTGTTGAGGTGTTCTATTCTATCAGGGGAATCGAAAGTGGAGGAGATCAGGTCACGCCACCCTTCGGTACGAGCCCAGTTGAGATCGGCGATGTCGATCCCTTTTTTTCTTAAATCTAGGAGTGTGTTGGCAAACGAGAGGAGGTTGTCGGCCGATTCGGAATCGAAAATAGCTCGATCGGCCATGGCCAGTAAGGGGGCGAAGAGGGAATTCGGGATGCTTGGATCTTCGGTCCACAGAAGATAAACGGGCAGATCGGGAATGATATGGGGCAAAATGAGGAAAGGGACCCGCTCTAAATCGGTCCCTGCGACGCCAATATCGATATTATCGCAAGCGATTGTGCTCTCTGAACTAGAAGGGGCGACTACAGAAACGGCTGTTTTCAGATAACTCAGAGAAGAATCGGGATCAAAAGAGACGAAAAGGATGCGGCAGGGGAATTTTTCGATCACCTTTTGGACGATGTGCCGGATGTAATCGGTGCGGGGAGAGAGGTGGTTGTAGACGATCAGATTAAAGAGACACGCCCTCATTTTGTTTTCTTTAACGAGCCCTTCCCAAATCAGTTGTAGTTGTTTTTCGATATTTTCCGGATTTACGATTTGTTGGATCGTCACAAAATCCTCCAACTCCGCCCGTCTCGTTCGATCATTTCGTCGGCAACCTTAGGCCCCCAGCTTCCCGACGGATAATTGGGAAAGTCCCCCTCTTTTTCGGTCCATCTATCGAGGATCGGAGAGAGGATTTGCCAAGATTGCGCCACCTCATCGGATCTGGCATCTAGGGTGCTATCTCCCATGATGCAATCCCAAATGAGCCTTTCGTAAGCCTCTGGTGGAGTCTGTCCAAAATAGGAGCCGTAACGGAAATCCATTTTCACGGGCTGGATAGGACTGTTAGGGCCGGGCACTTTGCAGTTAATCTTCATCGAGATCCCCTCATCGGGTTGGATTCTCATCGCCAACACGTTCGCATCATTCTTGGTTCCCCTTTGCTGAAAGAGGACTCCTGGTGCGTCTTTAAACGTAATGGCAATTTCTGTCCCCCGTTTGGGTAACCGTTTGCCGCCTCGTAAATAGAAAGGGACGCCCGCCCAGCGCCAATTGTCGATAAAGAGCTTAATGGCGGTATAGGTCTCTATGTTGGAAGAGGTGCTCACATTTTCCTCTTCTCGGTACCCAATCACTTTTTCCCCATTGATATAGCTGGGGCCATATTG
>PLXF01000088.1 GCA_003151315.1 Parachlamydiales bacterium | reverse complement strand
AAGTGGTTCCCCTAGAGATCTCTGAGCCCAACTCCCCCCAAACTCCGTTTCACTCGCTGCAAATAGCCCCTTCGGAAATGCCATCTGAAAATTTAGAAGAGGCTAATCTTTCTAGCATGCAGACGGATATCCAATTTGCCCTTTTTGCTACTCACCTCCGCATCCAAAGCACATGCAATATCCTCCATTGGGGTTCAGGTAAAAAACTGGAGAAGAGAATCATAACTAAAATAATAGCCGATTCAAAGGAAAATCCCAACCTCTCTCTCTGGACAATTTATAAACAAAACGTATGGTCTGAGCTGAGTTTTTTTCAAAAAATCGGCGTAAAAATCGTCTTTTTTTTCACCTACGCTATTGCAAACAATCTAACCCCTAAACTAATCGAGGGATGCACAAAGAATGTTCTTAAAAATTTTAGACATGTTTACATCAACAATTCCAATGGAGATAATGAACTAAATCGAAAGAACATCAAACATCTAATCAAATGGGGCCTAAAGCCCTTGGGCGAATTTCTTGCCAGCCTAAGCACAGCCGTAAAAAATGCAAACGGAAATGAGGCGGCTCTCCAAGAGCAGATTACCATCGAGATGAATAAGCTGTGTCCCATCTTGATCAAATCCTTGTGTTCCAAATCGAGCCGAATTGCCGTTGATCTATTCTATTCGCCTGTCCATTTCCGATTCCTCAGTAAACCTCTAAATTGGATAATTAAAGGAATTATTAAAATAATCGTTCTTCCGAAAATCCTTAAAAACATCGCTCTAAATATTTCTGAAAACGCGCTGAAAAATAACGATCGGATTAAATTAGGTATAATGAAAATATTTCGGATGCAATTTCTGAAAATCCACGAAAATCTACAAAACGAAGATAAAGCCGAGCCTTTCCGTTTTCGAGAGTGTTCCGAATCACTACCAAAAATCGCAGAGAATCTAATGATCGTTCTAGGATCCAAAAACAAATATTCTTTGCACGCAGCAGCTATGCATAGCGGGATCTGTAAAACGTTTGAAATAGGTCTGGGATTTCTTTTCGATGGAGAAAAAATGGAAGAGATTTTTTCTGGAATTTTAACAATCGCTAATTCTACTTTTTCTCCCGAAAACGAAAACCAAGATATTAAAAAGGATGTTGAAAAAGAAACGAAAGCCTTAAAAAACATCTCAAATGAAGTCTTTCAGCAGATTATTAAAGAAGAAATCGAAAAGAAACTCGCATCAAATCAACCCCTACCCTCAGAAATTCAGGCTATATTTACGGATGCCCAGAAGATTTTACAGGACTTTTTTCGCATGCAAGAGCTGCTACGCTCAGTGCAACAAAATTTAACCTCATCGTCCCATTACCCTACACAGAAAAATAGTATAACCTCCCAGATCTGTTCTGCAAATCAACTCATTGAAGAGTTAAGAGGAAGATTATTAGAACACGAGAGGGATATCGCATCTAAAGCCGAACAAGAGGGGCTCAAAGCAAAACTAGCACCAATATGGCAGTTGGTGGATCTATTCTCCGAGTCGCTAGAGAAACTGGTTGAAGCCCAAAAAATTCATATAGAAAAAGCGAGCGCGGTCTATTTCCTAGAAAAAACTCTGGCCCATTGCGAAGAGATTGAGCTTTCGCTTCTCCCCGAAGTAAATGATCCCCACTCCGCGTGGAAATCTATTCAAGCCATTGAACAAGATGCCAAAAAATGGAAATCGAAGGCTGGACGACTTTTGATTAAGGCCTTACTAGAATCGATAAAAGAGTTAGACGAAACAGCTCCTGTTGCAGATAAGCTGGGGTTATTGATTAAAAGGGGGAGCGCTTCAGACAGATTGTTTCAACGGACATATAAACGGCCGGCCGAGTTTAATACAGCGGTAGAAGTCGAGCGGATAAAGGCTTTACTTAGCGATCTGCCTCCCGAAAATGGGCGAGAGATACTGGATCTCATCCAATTAATGGAAAAACCACCTCTTAACTTTTCCTCTTGGGACAATTTAAAAAACCTTATTCTACCTCAGATACCCCAATCTCCCGATGGATCTTCATGTAGGGAACTTTTTGCAAGCCAAATGGACGCTCTTTTCAAGCCCCTTATGGGTGGTCGATTTGACCCTTATGTTTGGCAGTACAGAAAAATGGCTTTTCAAACACCCCTCTCAGAAGAGACAACCATTCCCCTTTTGGACCAGATTCACCAATTTTTAGCAGCACCTACTAATACAGCCTTACAAAAAGCTTACAATATCCGATTCGAGCAACTAACGGCAGATCTGCCCCCTTCTAAAAAATCGGAACTGAGCCAAATTGTTGAAAATTGCGTTAAATTTTCCCGCCTAGGCTCGCGCGCCTTTACCGAAGGGCAGGAACGAGGAGAGATATCTGTACTGCTGAGATCGATGCCCGATACAGATAAAAACAAAAATAGAATCATTACATTTTTAAAAAAGCTGCCACGCACCCCTGATTGGGTATTACTACAAGTCTATCTATTAAAGAATTTCCCTGAGAAAAGCGAACTGATCAAAAATTTTATCGCTGTAGCTGAAACTCTTTCTCCTAAACAGCCCGATTTTGATCAAAAATGGGAATCAGAAATACAAAAATTAGAAATGGACAATTCCCACCCCTTTTTCCAAAAAATAGCCGAGATTAAATCGGTCTTCCAAGTCAAAAACACCACCCCCGAATTATTTGCAGAAGCTTACTGGGACTATTTTGAGACCATAGTTAAAGGGGCGCAAATCAGTTATGCCGAGCGTGCTACGTCAGCACGAGAGAAAATCCCCTCTGTACTGGCTGAATTATATAAGCATGCTCGCAATCAACTTCCTCTCGAGAAAGAGCTGCAAAAGGATTTTCATAAAAAAATGACCGAAAATTTACAGGCAATGGAAGAAACTCTCGCAAAAATACAAGGCTTAACCGCCGCGTTAAAACCCGAACAATCGAGTAATCCCACTAATCTTTTCACTGTCGCAGGCGCGGGCTTAGGGGTAGTGGCTGCGGCAGGTGCCGCCGCTTTCTTTTCCGCGCCTTTAGCAGCAGGAGCCCTCATTGGGGCTATTGGGGGCGGATTTGTTGGGCGAAATAGCAAAGGGATAGCCGATGCCTATGGGAAAAATGTGGTTTTAGGCGAAGTGCAGGATATGTTGACAAAAGCCATTGAGCAGACAGAAAATCCCGATATTCATAAAGCGATCATCTATAAAGTCCTAGAATCGTTTGTCGCATTCAATAAAAAATAGACATTTGGTATCCTTAATCAAATGGACCGCCACTTTACTGCCACTATCTACCTGCTTCACCAAGGCAAAGTGCTTTTGCACTTTCATGAGAAGATCCGAAGGTGGCTTCCGCCTGGCGGTCATGTAGAACCTAATGAGACCCCTCCAGAAGCGGCGATTCGTGAAGCGAAAGAAGAGTCAGGCCTCGATGTGGCTATCTTTAAAGAAGAGCGGTTCTGGCTCAATTTTCCTAACGCAGCGAGCTTTGAAAGACCCTATCTATGTCTATTAGAAGAAATCCCGGCTCACGGAAATGTAAACGCCCATCAACACATGGATATGGTCTATTTAGGCCATCCGGTCGAAAACCCTATTCCCACCGATCTCCCTAACGGATTTCAGTGGTTTGGCCCCGAGGAACTTCTCCTCATCGAAAAGGAACTTTTCCCCGATACGCGCGAAATTTTAGCCGCACTTTTAGAAACTATCCCAAAATAGCGATTTACCAACGGCGGCTATGGACTTGCTTATTTTCTTTTTCTAGAGACTTTTTATGATCATCGCTTTTTTTACCTTGATCATTACAAGAAGTAATAACAAACGCAAAAGCCAATCCAAATAAAGCTAAGATGATTTTCTTAAGCATCAAAGCACCTCAAAATAATAATAACCTTTAATTTGGCCTATACTTTTCAAAGAATTTTCAATCAAGTTTTTTATTTAAATATCTTTTTTGAGATGGTATACCGATCCTTGAGTCACGAATCGGTTTTTGAGTCGCGGGAGGTTTTTTTGAATCGAGGAATTTTTATTGCTGCCACGGGGCAAAATGTGGGGAAAACGACTACGTGTCTCGGACTTGTTTCGGGGTTGCGTAAACGATACCCAAGTATCGGCTACATGAAGCCTGTCGGACAAGAGCACGTGGAAACAGAAACGGGGATTCACGTCGATAAGGACGTGCTCCTTTTCCATTCCCATTTTGCCTTAAGCGATCCCTTTGAACACATGAGTCCTGTCCTCTTTCCTCGGGGATTTACCCGCGATTATCTCGATGGAAAAATA
>PLXF01000108.1 GCA_003151315.1 Parachlamydiales bacterium | reverse complement strand
AAAAATCAACTTTTGAATCACGTTGAGTATAGATGAAAGGTTATTTGTTTTATGAAATTTGAATCATTTGGCCTTTCTGATATTGGACCCGTCCGCCCCAACAATGAAGATGTTTGGGCTGCGAAACCTGAAATCGGATTTTTTGCCCTGGCCGATGGAATGGGAGGACACCAAGCAGGAGAGACCGCGGCCAAAGAGACCATCGATTCCTTAACCAATAAAATTGCGCAGATTATACGGGCCGAACACTCCTCGGATAGCATCGCAAGGCGGCTGAAAGAGGCGATCGAGCTGTCCAACCAATGGGTCTACCGGATGAGTCGCGAATATCGCGCTTTTGCCGGCATGGGGACAACTTTGTGTTGTTTATGTTGGACCCAAGAGGCGGTTATCTATGCACACGTGGGCGATAGTCGCGTCTATCGACTCCGAAAAGATCGTCTTGAACGACTAACCGAAGACCATTCGCTTTTAGCTAAATGGGAAGCCATGGGAAAAAAAGCGCAAGAGTGCGAAACTCCCTATCCCTACAAAAACGTAATTACCCGCGCGATTGGAACGCAACCTAAAGCGAACCCTGAAGTAGCCATATCCCCTTATGAGCCGGGCGATCTCTACTTTCTCTGCTCGGACGGATTAACCGACGTCCTCTCCGACGAGGAGATCAAAGAAATTTTATTACAATCCCCCTCTTTAGAAAAAGCGGCTATAGAACTTATTCAAATGGCGAAAATTAAAGGAAGCCATGATAATATTACTGTCTTAATGATCCAGCGTGAGGATAAGAATGGAGAAAATCTTTTTAGACAACAACTCGACAACGGCTCTCGATCCGAGGGTGCTAGAGGCGATGTTGGAAGATCTGAAAGGACCTCCAGCTAACCCCTCGAGCGTCCATTCCTTCGGGCAAAGGGCCAAAGCGCTCTTAACTCGATCCCGTCAAACTGTTTCTAGCTACTTTGGGGTAAAACCCGAAGAGGTAATCTTCACCTCAGGAGCTACCGAATCGAATAATTTAATGCTCCGAGGGTTCTCCTCAACTAAGGGACATCTAATCACGACAGCCCTCGAGCATTCTTCGATTTACAACACGGTCAAACTTCTAGAGGCTCAAGGCTGGACGGTCGACTACATCCCCTGCGGTCTTTGGGGAGCTCCTCGTCCTGAATTGATTGAGCAAGCGATCAGACCCCATACACGAGCTCTAATCTTCTCGGCAGTGAATTCAGAAACCGGAGTGAAAATCGACCTAGAGGCTATCGCTTCGATAGCCGAAAAACACCAGATCCCCCTCTTTATCGACGCCGTAGCCCTAATAGGTAAAGAGTCCCTCCCCACTGGCAAATTACCCAAAGGGGTCACAGCGCTGAGCCTTTCAGGGCATAAATTCCACGCACCTAAAGGGATTGGAGCCCTCATCCTCCGTTCTACATGCAAAATCCACCCCCAATTAACGGGAGGATCTCAGGAGTTTCAAAAAAGGGGGGGGACCGAGAACCTCTCGGGCATTTTAGGGCTGGCAGAAGCGATAGCTATCCTGGCCGAAAAGGATCAACAGATCGAAAAAGAACTGTTAGAACTCCGAATGTACTTAGAAGAGGAAATTTGTAAAAAAATTCCTACTACTTTAATCAATGGCCAAGGTCCTCGCGTATCAAATACGGTATGTATGGCGTTTCCCGGTATAGACGGAGAGTCGCTCCTAATGCATCTAGATCTCGCCGGAATCGCCGTCAGTCACGGATCTGCCTGTGCCTCAGGGGCTTTGGAGCCCTCTAGAGTATTAACCCAAATGGGAATCGACCGGAAAATAGCCCGTTCTTCCATCCGCATTTCATTAAGTCGATTAAATACAAAAGAAGAAATTAATCAATTTGTTAAAATAATCCACTATATTTGTAATAACAATTCTTTTTAATTTAAATTAATGCATAATTTTTGCTATAATGTAATAAACAAAAAGAGCGCTACATTATATGGCTATTTCCCCCACACATATCACCACCTCCTGTTTCGGATCTCAATGGGCTATAACCTATAAAGATGGGAAACGGATTGCCGTCCATAGTAGTTCAGGCGACGAATATGGGACGATATGCAACACAACGGATAGAGAAATTCGGAAAGTCATGCTCCAAGAGGGACTATGGAATTGCACTGTCGGGCTCCCCATTAAGATGATAGCCCGCACTATTTATATCTTAAGCGGATGCTGGGCTTGGCATTCAGGTTATCAAGAGGGATTAAAGGCCTGGAAAGCGGCCAAACGCGAATTTGTTAAAAATCTGGATCAGGGGGATCGGAAAATTTCTCGCAGCCCCCCTGGCAATTTCTATTTATGCGCACAAGTAGCTCGATATAGCCTCTATCATTTAGTTACCTCGCTAATTAAACTGGCCACTCAACCCGTTGCAACCGTCTTATCCATTTTAGCTAACCTCACCGCAATAGTAGATCCTCTAGACTCTCGTCGCTTTTCATCCCTAATCGCCAAAACCTGGATGATTAATACCCCTCATTTAAGATATCTTTGGATGGAAGATTGCTTAAACTATATCGCCTCTTGTATGCTCCCTTCTCAAATTTGGCGAGATAGAAATAGATATCAATATTCCTACACTTATCAGGAAAAAGCAACCCGCTCACAAAACACAACCTTTTTTAATACTATTTCTAAAAATAAGGACTATTTTTCGCTAACAGAGGAAAAATTACTGTTTAAAGCATACGACTTAATAAAAAAGGTTATCGACGAAAAATGTCTTTCTCCAGAAGAGGAAGCCTTTTTTGAAAATAAGGATTTCGACGACAACTATAATAATCCCGCATTAGCAAACAGCTCTTGGGCCACAACTTATCGTTCAACTAAAAAAACGCAAGCAAGGATAACCAATACTATAAAATTACGAAACAAATCAAAAACATTAAATAACCAAATACAAAAACATCTCGAGAACATCGATTCCTATACAGAAGGGAGCCTTGCTTCCTCTTCTCCTGAAGACCTAGATATGTCTGCATTCAATCAACTTAAAGCAATAATAACACAAATTCAAAACGATCACCCCGATCTTATTTAAACGGGCAGCTCAGCACTGGAGCGGAGAATCTATTCCTCGCTGTGAACCGAGATGCTTTTAACGCCTCGCAAAGTCGGTTCTAAGACGGTGAAAACATATTCACCTATGTGAATTACCTCTCCTTTGACTGGAGGGTGTCCCAACTCTTCCACAATTAAATCATTCAGGGTATCTCCACTCGTGTAGGGGAGATTGGCTTGGAATTGGGCATTGAATTCAGCCACCTCCATTGTCCCCAGCAAGGTTCGCTCTATATACATCCGCGGCTCTATCGATTCGGCTAACTTTTCTTCGCCTAAAATCTGGTCGAGGATCTGATCTAATGTAATAATTCCGCTCGCCTGACCTAATGGGTTTAAAACAATCGCTAAGCTTTGGTTGTTTCTCCGGAATTGGTCGAGAATTTGAATCACAGAGGCATCTTGAGTGATGAACCAGGGAGGACGCGATAGTTCAATGACAAGAGTTTGATCGGGCTTATTAAGGAGATCCCGAATATAGATAATAGCGACAATGTTATTCGCTGTCCGGTGATAAATGGGGAGAAGAGGCACATAGCGATCGGCCATTTGCCTTTTGACATCGGAAATAAAGGCACTCGAAGGGACCATCGAGACGGTAGACAAGGGCATCATCACTTCTGAAGCCCTGAGACTTTTAATCTTAAATACGCGTGATACCATCGTGTTGAATTCATTTTCCCGCTCTCCTCGATCTTCAAAAGCCACTTTGACCTCTTCGCGGGATAGATAGAGAGAACTCTCAGGCATTTTACCAAACAAACGGTGTACTAAATGGGAAAAGGCTTCAAAAGCCCAAATCACGGGACTTAAAATGCGAGTGATCAAAACCATCAAAGGGGAGAGGGCCATCGCGATCTGTTCGGGATGGCGTCTCCCCGCAAACATAGGAGAGAGCTCCCCAATCACCACAGCGAGAAAAACCTGAGAAAGGGGAGCCCAGTCGGGATCGAGGTGGATCGATTCGTAAAATCGGCGAGACGATTCAGACCCGATCTGCAACGCGAAATTAATTCCGATAATGGTCGTGCCGAATAGACGAGAGGGGCGCTCCAGGAGATATTTGAGCCATATCGCCCTCTTGGATCCCAGGCTTACATAATATTGGAGCCGGACCCGATTAAAGGAGACAGAAGCCATTTCAAACAGAGCAAAGAGCCCTTGAGTGGCTACAGCAAAAAGGGTTAACAATAAAAAACCGACCCAATCGCTCATCGCATCTCCCGAGATTTCAGGCAACGTACATAGACGCGCCGAATCCGATTCGGGTCGGCTGCTAACACATAAAAGAGGAACTGATCAGTCGCATATTTAGTACCTGCAGTGGGAATATCGGCAAGTTGCTCAATCAGCCATCCTCCCAGAGTAACGACATTTTCTTTTGTCGTTAAAGGGATCCCAAAAATCTCCTCAAATTCGGTAAGCTCCAACTTTCCACTCGCAATGATAACATCGGGACCCGAACGGGTGTATAAACTTTTCACGTCGCGCCGATCGGTTATCTCTCCCACGACCCCTTCAATAAGATCTTCTTGGGTAATTAAGCCAGAGATCGACCCGTATTCATCGACGACAAGGGCTATGCTCTCCCCCTTCTCCCTAAGAGTCTGCAGTAAAGTCCAACACTTCATCGTCTCGGGGACATAGTAGGGCTTTTTAAGGTGGGGCAGAAGATCTGAAGGGGCTTGGATCTGTTGTTGAAGGAAAAAATAGAGGCGCGTCGACAAAATTCCTAGGACATTTTCTAAACTACCATCGCAAAGGGGCACTCGTGTAATTTCGAGGTTAGAAAAGAGATGATTTAATTGCGTAAGGGGCTGCTCTACATCGTAAAAAAGGATCTCCTCTCGGGGGCGCATCCGTTCTTTCACTAACGCTTTTTGCAAATCGAGCATCCCCTCGATCAAATCGGCCTCTTCTCGCACTAGTACACCCGATTGTTGGGATGTCTTTAATACGTGTTTGAGCTCTTCGGGAGACACTTCTCTCTCCTCTTGCAGGAAGAAAAAAAGGACGCGGGTAATGTAGGTGGTGGTCCAAGTTAAAATTTCCCGGACCGGACCCATCCAGTGGGAGACTTTTTCAATTGTGGGGGCAATCCAGTAGGCAATTTTTCCGTTGTAGGGCATCGCTACCGACTTCGGCAATACATCTCCAAAAATCAAAGTAAGAGCTAGAGGAACCCCCACTTTAAGAGTCCAATCCGCGTAATCGGAAAAAAGGGAAGAGACGACGTTTTGCACGAGGATATTGGCTACAATATGCAAGATCATCAGGGTCACTAAAATTTGGCGCGGACTATCCATTAATCGGGCGATGAGGTGTAAGCGGGGATTTGCGCTCAGGCGGTACGATCTTAGGGTCAGTGGAGAGAGGGAAAAAAGGGCCGTTTCCGCAGCCGAAAAGTACCCCGAGAGGAGGATTAGAAAAAGGAGAAAAAAAACAAGAATATATACCATAATCGGCCAATAACTTGGAATTTGAGCTGCGTGAAANNCGGGTTGCGATCGAAAGATTCTAGGGCACTTTGACGATGCTGAAATTTCAAGTTCTTGACCGATTGTGGTATAGCTCACGGCAAGCGCTGGTTGGTGAAATGGACCTTGATCCATCCTTCAGGGACAACGCCTATCTCCCTCATCAGGATCATCTCAATCCAGGCAGGATCTCCCTGAGAGGCTATGCGCAACTGCAAATCCTCCTTTTCCTGCAAAACCATGCAACACTCTTTTTCCATCTCTTCCAAACGGAACGAAATTTCACTTAAAGCGGCATTTCGATTTTTTAACGCATGGAGATAGAGCAATCCCACAAGGGAACAAAAACAGACTACCCACCAAGACCGGCTAAACCAAGAGATGCGGCTCATGCGTAAAAAACCTATTCTTAGGAGGGCTCACAAAAGGCTCGATAGAACCTTTTATAGCCCCCTCTCAAGCCTATTGTAAGGAAAAAAGAGTATCTTTCAAATAGTCGGATAAGTTATTTCCAACTGATTCATATACTTACCTTTACGATCCGCATATGAAGTTTCGCAAATCTCATCGGCTTGAAAAAAAAGAACCTGGGCGAGCCCTTCGCCCCCATAAATTTTGGCAGGGAGAGGAGTCGTGTTCGATATTTCTAAGGTAACGTACCCTTCCCATTCGGGTTCAAAAGGGGTGACGTTGACGATAATTCCACAACGGGCATACGTAGACTTGCCAATGCAAAGGGTCAAGATATCTCGAGGGATCCGAAAATATTCAACGCTGCGAGCCAAGGCGAAAGAATTAGGAGGAATAATGCAGGTATCCCCTTTAATATCGACAAACGCATCTTCTGTAAAATTTTTAGGATCTACAACCGTATTATAGACGTTCGTGAACACTTTAAACTCATTCGCAACACGCAGATCATAGCCATAACTAGAAAGCCCATAACTTACTTTCCCCTCTCTCACCAATCCATCAGTGAACGGCTCGATCATTTTATGCTGCATGGCCATACGCCGAATCCACTTATCAGAACGAATTGACATTTTTTCCCTCATTGTAAAATGGTATCAAAACAAAAATCTTATACCGGGCGGATTATACCGAGCCCGCTTAGGTTGTGTGAATTTTGGTGGTCTCAGAGTGGTCCAGGTTTCGACGATCGTGAGGAGTGCTGTATTGCAACAATACAGCCGAGGAGGGATCGTTGAAAGATGGGCCGCTATGATGGCCGCAAAAATTCACACAACCTAAGCGGGCGCGGTATTATACTACAATCGGCCAAGAACTTGAAATTTCAGCAGCGTCAAAGTACCCTAGAATCTTTCGATCGCAACCCGCCCTGTATTGTTAATACAGAGCGGGTTGCGAAGCTTCGCGGTCGAAAGATTCTAGGGCACTTTCAAGCAGCTCAAATTCCAAGTTATTGACCGATTGTAGTATAAGC
>PLXF01000182.1 GCA_003151315.1 Parachlamydiales bacterium | reverse complement strand
AGCTTCGCAACCCGCTCTGTATTAACAATACAGGGCGGGTTGCGATCGTCGATTCTAGGGTACTTTGACGCTGCTGAAATTTCAAGTTCTTGGCCGATTGTAGTATAGTTTGTGGACAGTCTCTAAGAGAGGAAAAGTCGGGTAAACAGCGTGCATGCGCCTCCTCCGGTAAAGTATAAGTTCAGAATGCTGATAGCATTAAAACAGGCATGAAGAGAAATCGGAGCGAGGAGCGATCGTTGTCGTTCGTAAAGAAATCCGAGAAAGAGGGCGAGGACAAATAGAGACCCGATGATAGGTATATTGCCCAACCCCTGTTCGGGAGAAAAATGGAAAAAGGAGAAGGCGAGAGAAGAAAGGGCGATCCCCCCTTTAACTCCTAATAATTGTCGTGCATACGATTGGAGAAAGCCTCTGAAAATCAGCTCTTCGATGAAAGGGGCTAGAACAACAATCGAAAAGGTTGACAGGATAAAATAAAACGGCTGTTCGAAAGCTCTTTTTAAAAAAGCGACGGCTATCTGGTCAGGGAGTTGGATTACGTGGAAAACTTCATAGACAAACACATCGAGAAACTGACTGACAGAAAGGACTAAAGGGAAAGAGATAACCCAGGCTAAAGCTCCCATTCCCAGATCTTGTTTAGCGGCGACAGGAGTGGTCTTTCTGTCCCAGATGGTCTTATTCGTAAGAGAAGGGAGGCATTTACACAGAAGGATAAGGGAAAATGCCATTAATAAAGACACAAGAAGGTTAGCCCAAGTAGAAAGGGCTATCCCGTTTTTCGGATTGAATCCAAAAGGGGCAATGTTTTGTAAAAATCCTATAATTAAGGGGCCTGTAAGAATGGCGACCCCAAAATAAATAGCAAAGGCGATAAGGACGTGCCACAGTCTGAGAGGCCCATATTTAACCTCTATCTTTGGGAGCTGGAAAAAACCTTTTTTTCCAGCAAAATAAAGGACAAATAGAGCGACAATTCCGCAGGCAATCGCTCCCCACAACTCTACAATGGCTTCTTTCATCGGCTCTTAGCCAACAAAATATAGTCGCTTACGCGGCTAGCGATTTGTTGGACTAGCTGATTGTGGGCGATTCCCATGGGAGTGTTCCGGTAATTTTCAGAACCCCATGAGACGTTATTATAATCTGTCGGCAGAAGAGAGCGGGGGATAAAGTAGCTTTCCCGTACCATTTCTTGGAGCACAATTTTAGGAGAGGCTCCGCGCAAATCGATAACGCGCAGTCGAACGGCCATGTTTAAATTGGTAGAAAGCTCTTGTTGAGGCAGAGGGTTTTTTTTACCTTTAGAGGCGGGGACCAGCTCATGTTCTACAAGCTCCATGAAAACAGCGAATTCTTGATTGTAGAATTCTCTTTTAATCCAGGAGAGGTCTTGACTAAACGGATTTTCATTGGGGGAAAATTCATCTGTTGCTTGTACAAAAATAGCGCCCCCTTGAGCTACGCTTTTCACAACCTGGGAGGTGATTTCTTCGGACAGACTCCAGGGAAGGTCAAATGATGTTGTATCGACCAAGGAGGGGATAGCTACGATCGGTTTTGCTCGGCCATCTTCATGGTAGCGGGTCATTTCGTTATTGCATTTGCTGCAACAGCCATTCGCTAAAAGCGACGCTGCAAATAAAGTGATCAGACTGCGCATGTTTCCTCCTCCGGAGATGGTGAATTGCAACTATATCAAACGGTTTTGTTTCTAATCAAGAACGGTATAAAAGAATACCTGAATGGGGGGCCATTTCGATGTGCATATCTGATTTTTCTCCGGAAGTGGGATTTAGTAAATGGTGATTTGCCCACGGTTTTGTCGTGTCTACGACGACTCGCCAATCTGCTTCTGGTAATTGCATAGGTGCGGAGAGGTAATTGGCGTTGAATGCTAAATAGATGTTTTTCAGGGAGCAGGCAACAAGTCTAGATGAGGAGCTCCAGTTAGGTGTCTTGGGCGTCTCTCCATGCCAGGTGATATCTGTGGGTTTAAGAAAATGGGGTTGTGTGAATTGTTTGTGGTTTTTCCGAAAGGCAATCAAGCCGGAAACGAAGGAGAGTTTATCGGATTGCACCTCATTCCACAAAAACCAATTGAGCTCATTGTCTTGTCCATAAGGGTTGTTATTTCCCCGCCTTGTGTGCCCATATTCGTCTCCCATGAGTAGCATGGGGATCCCTTGCGAAGTAAAGAGAGCTAAGAAAAAATTACGCATTTGCCGTTCCCTAAGCGCGGTAATAGCCGAATCTGCAGTAAATCCTTCGACCCCGCAATTCCAACTGTCATTTTGATTGCCGCCATCGCGGCTATTTTCCCCGTTTGCTCTGTTATGTTTGCATTCATAACTCACCAAATCACACAGAGAATAGCCATCATGGCAGGTTACGAAATGGATTCTCGATAAGGGGGTTTTTGAGGCAGAATAAATCGGCTCATTTCCACAAAGAGCTGTAGCGAAAAGCCCTGCATAGCCCGATGTCCCTTTAATAAAGCGACGCACGCGATCTCGGTAAGGTCCATCCCAATCTTTCCATCTTCCCCATTGGGGGAATTTTCCTATGAGATAAAGACCCGTTGCGTCCCACGCTTCTGCGATCAGTTTTTTTTGTGATAGGAGAGGATCTTGAGAAATGGCCTGTATCAAAGGAGAGTTGTCTATGGGATTTCCCTGAGGATCCCTTAAGAGACAAGCGGCGAGATCGAACCGAAATCCATCAACTCCCATTTCGCCCGCCCAATAGCGCAAAGAATCGATGATGAACTCTTGAACAGGGGGGAAATTGCCGTTCACCGTATTTCCACACCCTGCGTAGTCTTTGTAAGCTCCCGATTCATCGACGATGTAGTAGCTAGCATTATCGATTCCCCTGAAATTGACCGCGTACTCTTTTTCTTTTCCCTCTCCTGTATGGTTATAGACCACATCGAGCAATATGCAAATACCGTTTCGGTGTAATTCCCGAACAAGAGTTTTGAATTCAGAAATCGGATCGGCGACGGCGTAGCGCCTCATAGGGGCAAAAAAGTGTAACGAGTTGTAACCCCAATAATTGGGTAAGGGTTCTTGGTTTTCAGGGTTGATATATTTGCTATGCGTTTCGTCGAATTCAAAAATAGGCATCAGCTCAACCGCATTAATCCCCAGCTTTTTTAGGTAAGGGATTTTTTCGATAAGAGCTAAATAGGTCCCAGGATGGGCACATGAGGAAGAGGTATGTCGTGTAAAACCCCTAACGTGCATTTCGTAAATAATTAATTCGGTCTCGTCAATATTAGGGGGCGTTACTCCTTGCCAATCGAAAGGGGGGGAGAGGGGGAGGTGTGCAAAAGGGATTGGAGCACAGCCGCGCCGGTTTTGCCCATTCCATTCAAAAGGGGAATCGATGGAGCGAGCGTAAGGATCGGAAAGCCATTGGGCTCCTTTAAACAGATTCCCATTTCCAGCAGGACCTTCTACCCGATAAGCATAGGTGATATTAGAAGGGAGATTCTCTATGGCTATATGCCAATAATCCCNNCCCCGATCGATTAAGGGGGTATTCGGCGATTAGCTGTTTGTCCTCGGGGGAAAAGAGCCCTAGATAGACTTGGGTTGCCGCATGGGAGAAAAGGGAAAAATTATAGATCCCATTTTTTATACAAACACCTGTAGGTGTTTGGTTTCCGCTTGTAATCTGGAGTTTATTGAGCATGGAATAGGCAACTGTTTCCTCTCTTTAAAATCTAATTTTAGATTTTATTCAAGCGAATGTTATTGAAACTATGGGGATTTTTAATTAAAATTGCGTTGGAGTCTGCTATGTAAATTTGGGTTCGTCGGGCTTCTGGTTTTATGGCTGTCTATGGACGGTATAACTAGAGACCCTACGAACCCTATATTTTAGAAGAGACTTTAAAAATGTCTAACTTTCAGCTGGACACAGTATAGACCGATTCTTGAATTACGAGCGGTGTATCTTCGAATTTGGCTCTGGTTGCTTTTTTTCTTGCATCCATTGTCGTAAAGATTTATACACAATGTGCTTAAGTTTCGCGATCGGCGATAGTAAATGAACCCATGTAGGAGGAACCAATGTCCCACGAAAATGCCAAAGCCAACCTGAAGGAATTTGGCAAGGAACTAAAACTAGAAGGTCTCGTCTTTGACGAAAATAATACCTGTATTCTAGGAATCGATAATACTTTTTCCTTGCACATTACCTACGAACCCAATTCTGACCGTCTCTATTTATATTCTCCGATTCTTGATGGACTACCTAAAGATGACAAAACCCGCCTTAAGCTATATGAAAGATTGCTTGAAGGCTCGATGCTGGGCGGCCAGATGGCTGGCGGCGGTATTGGAGTCGCTCCTAAAGAGGAACTGATTCTGATGCATTGCGTCATCGACATGGGACTAGGCGTTGATGCGAATGCACTGCGCAGATTTGCTCCGCTTTTTGTAGAAACAGTAGAAAAATGGCGCGAAATGGTAACCAAGATCATGGCTGGAGAAGATCCAGGTCCGTTCCAATTCCCTATGCCTCCTGGCGGCGAAGGACAGCACCCTTCAGCTCCTGCATTCGGCGGCGCAAAACCGGGCGAACGGTNNGAGCTTTACACTAGACATTACGGTTGAGTGATCTCTTTGAAAGAGTTCGCCAATTTTTTGAAAAGGCATTTTTAATTTTTCTCTGCACGCATACATGGCGATCTGCCTTGGATAGGCGAATTCCCGCGTTTGGGATTTTCCTAAAAGATCCTCTCCTTTGATTCCAAAATGGGCAGCTACCCCTTTAATGAGTAGCTCCGGCGTGGGTTTTTTCTCCCGTTCCTCTTTTTGAAAATCGGATAAAATTCTTTCCGCAGTAAAACGGTCGATTTTTACTCCATCGAATCGTAAAGCTAAAGCGTGGAGAGCGTCGATAGATCGGGAGGGGATTTCTTGCATCAAAAACTCGAAGACCTCAGCGGTGAGTGAAAGGCCCCATTTCGTAGCCTTTAGTTGCAAGATTTCTCGCAAACAGCCTGGCTTTTTCAATTCTAAGGCGATGCCCCATTCAAAGCGGCTGACTAAGCGAGGTTCGATTTCTTTCAATTGGGATGGGGCACAACTGGCGCTAAGGATGATTTGTTTACCCATCGTATGCAATGTATTAAATGTGTGAAAAAACTCCTCTTGCGTGGCCCATTTCCGAGAAAAAATATGGATGTCATCCATGATTAAGACATCGATTTGCCGGTAGGCCTGTCGAAATTCCTGCATCCTTCCTAAGCGGATTGCCTGGACGACGTGCTCTGTGAAAGCTTCGGCGCGAATGTAAAAAATCCGCTTTGAAGAGAAGAGTCCGTGAGCTGCTGCCATTAACAAATGGGTTTTCCCCGATCCAGAGGGTCCAAATAAAAAAATGGGGTTAAAAGTAGCCTCAGGGAGAGCTCCAGTCGATACTTCAGTGAGTAGTTTGGAGGCGATGAGGTTATCGGTTGTAGGGATGAAGGTGGTAAAGGTTAAATCGGAATCGAGACAGTCGGAACGAATCTCAAAGGTAGATTCATCCGCTTTCACTTTTGTTTTAGCGGCACTACCCGCTAACCTTAAATGAACCTTTACGGCTCTTCCGTTATTGTTGAAAAACCTTCCCTTTAAACGGGGACGTATATGTTCATCAAACCAGTTGATCTGAAAAGAATCGTTCGCTTCCAAGTAGAGATTAGCTGCGTCAAACCGGACTATTTTGAGCGGTTTGATCCAAGCATCAATAGCAGAGGGGTCGAAATCCTGTTTGAGCTGGGTGACAAAATCTTCCCAAGCCTTCATCTTATATACTCTCTATCCGGTTCAAGGGCCTACACTTTGCTTATACCACAATCGGTCAATAACTTGGAATTTGAGCTGCGTGAAAGTNNCGGGTTGCGATCGAAAGATTCTAGGGTACTTTCACGCTGCTGAAATTTCAAGTTCTTGACCGATTGTGGTATATATTAAAATGTAGGCTCTTGAACCGGATATCATTGTAAGAAATGTCTACTTTTTTTTCATTTTTTTTGTCAGCCAGCTTTGCTGTAGAACTCCGAGCAGCGTAGATAGCATGAAGTAGATGTTCAGACCCGAGGGGAAGCTGTAAAACATGACAGCAAATACTACGGCCATCATATTTCCCATCATCCTTTGCTGACGTTGAGCATCGGTTGCCTGTTTCAGATCTTTAGGCCATTTAGCTGTCATCCTTTGCTGAACAAACATAGCCACTGCCATTAAGATAGGAAGAAGGTGAAACTCATTCCCGATAAACCAGATCGGAGTATTCCAGCTAAAGAGGACGTCTGGAGCGGCTAAGTCGTCGATCCAACCGGGAATAAAGACGGCCCCTCTCAAAGGGAAACTCGATTTAAGTAAATAAAACATACCGATCAAAAAGGGCATTTGCAACAGCATGGGCAAGCAACCTGTAAAGGGATTGACTCCCTCTTGCTTGTATAGGTTCATCACTTCTAGCTGCCCTTTGCGGGGATCTTTTTTATACTTTTCTTGAATCGCTTTAACTTTTGGGGCGATTTCCTGCATCCGAACCGTCGACTTGATCGACCAGTTGTTGAGCGGGTACATCATGGCCTTCAAGGAAATTGTGAGCAAGACAATGGAGGCTGCCCAAGAGCTTGTTACGGCGTAAAAGAGCTGCATCAAAATAAAGAGAAATTTAGCAAACGGTTGGGAGATAAAGGAAAACCAACCCTGGATGCTCTGGGCCGAAGCGTAATCGGGGTTATAGTGAGTCGCTGGGTCCTCATATATATCGTCGAGTTGTTTCAGCAATTTATCGTCAAAAGGGCCTGCAAAAACACGGAGAGCCATTTCTCCCGATTTAAGGGGGAGGAATGTCGCGTATCCGGGATAGTTCTCTGCGGGATAGAGGTTGTATTTCGCGTCAATGAGGGAAAGGCGTGTGGGGAGCTCTTTTCCAGGAACTTGAATAGTTTTATAACCTGAGCCTGCATCTCCGAGAGGATCGAGGATAAGGCCTAAAAATCCGTTGGAATTGCTGATCCAGTTTGGGCTGATGCTAGTTACGACGATGGGCCCTTTTTTAGGGAGGTCGAGTTCATCCACTTCCAAAGTGCTGGAGCGGGTTGTCTGCATTTTTAAGAGGGGGCTGTAGGATCCGCCTACGAGTTCCACATCGGGAACTCCCGAGGTGAGCCAAAGGCCGTGAGCATCGCCATCGATTTGGATATTGAGGTTGAAACAGTATGGGCCGCTCCGTTCTTGCGGAATAGAGAATCTTTTAACTACGCGCCTTTTGCCGATTCGCCCTTCAAATTCGATCGATTGGGCGTCAAACTTTGTCACGCGATAGATCACTTGGGCAATAGAGGGGTCTTCGCCTATGATGTTAAGGGCATAATATTCGGGATTTTCAGGGGATTGGACGGAGCCTTTAGATGTTAAGGTTGCTCTACGTAATAGAGGATAGTATCCGCCAAAGCTTCCTTCGTCTCGTTGAACGGCTCCATTTCCTTCATCAATCCAAAATCTTTGGAGAGGAAATCGGGCGTTACGGGGAGATTCTTTTACAATCGAACGGTCGATGTCGATTTCTTTAACTATGCTTTTGCTGTTTTCTTTGCTCTCAAAGGGGATGTTGATTTCGGATAAGCTTCCGCCGCGTGTAGAGAAAACGAGTTGCTGGTAGCTATTTTCGAGGACGTAAAACTCTTCGTTTCCTGAGACATAGACAGGTTCTTCGATGAGAGGAGCGCTTTGCGCGGTCACGGTCGATTCTTGCCGAATACCCTCTCTTTTTCCCCGCTCATCGCCCACCCAATTACCAAACCAGGTATGAACGGCGAAAAAGGCTGCCGTTACACATAAGACGAACAGAATAGTACGTTTATCCATCATTTCTCCGTAAACCTTAAGAAGGTATCAAAGAGGTGGATTAGTAGTCTAGACGATTTTTAGGAGCCGTTATTCGATGTGTGATATTTTTTTAAAATTTGGCTCTTCTCGCAAGGTGTTGTAAGTGAAATATTAAGAAAACATTTCTATCTATGAATTGTTTTTTTTACTTTCTGCTGGCGCAAGAGCTTTATTTTTGGTATCATATGGTCATGAAATTAGAACCTGAAAAATCTGAATCTTCGCCCATTATCTGGGAAGTACCTCCAGCCGGTACATGTAAAAAAATTTTGTATGTGGTCTGGACTGTGTTTACGGAAATCCTTTCTTTAATTGCTCTGATTGCTCTTTATCCTTTCTCCCCTCTTATTAGTCGAATTGTCGTTAACAAAGATGCGCCGGGTCCTCATGTTATTTTGGTTCACGGATATCTTCATAACGCTTCGGGTTGGATCTATTTTCTTTGGCGAGCAAAAAATTCCGGATTGGGGCCTGTGCATTCGATTAATCTCGGCTGGAATCCCTTTCGCTCTCTAGAGAATTATGCAGATGTTATTAAGGCAAAAATAGAGGCGATTCAAAAAAAGCATCCAGGGGAAAAATTTCAATTGGTCGGCCATTCAATGGGAGGTGTAGACTCTGTCTATACGGCCACTAACAAAGAACTTCTTCCTTTTAGGGAGGTGACTCATGTAGCCACTTTAGGATCACCTTTGAAAGGAACTGTCTCTGCTAAAATTGGCTTTGGTCAGAATGCACGGGCCATGGAGCCAAAGTCTTCCTTTCTTAAGAAGTTAGAGGATCAGTTAGAAAAGTGTGATGATGTCCGTTTTTACAACGTTGCCGCAATAAACGATCCTATAGTTTTTCCTTACACAACATCCCTTCTCAAAACTAATAAGGCTGTGCATAGGATTCTGAGAGGCGTAGGACACGCAGGCCTTCTATTTTCTCCAACGGTTATCAATCAGACAATCGAGTGGCTTAAACAAAACAGATATACCGTGCTCGCTTAGGTTGTGTGAATTTTGGTGGTCTCGGAGTGGTTCAGGTTTCAACGATCGTGAGGAGTGCTGTATTGCAACAATACAGCCGACGAGGGATCGTTGAAAGATGGGCCGCTATGATGGCCACCAAAATTCACACAACCTAAGCGAGCGCGGTGTAACCCTTACCTCTTTATTGAATGGAGGCGGTTTCCCCTTGTATCATGACTTGGAGCCATAGATCCCGTTTATCGAGATTTATGCTCTCTTCATGAGAGACGCTGCGAGGCCATGCAAATTTATCCCGATTAACGGTCCACTTCAATTTATAGCCCCCAGGAGGAAGTTGAAAGCTTCCTTTACCTCGGAATCCATACACATCTCTCGGTTTTAACGGAATTTTGGTCCCGTTCAGCTCCACGAATTGGATTTCGACGCCGCCCGGTTTCGGGTCGTCATAGACAGAGACTTCTACTCGGATGAGTTGCGGATTGCCCGGTACAGGGGTAATGGGCCCTAAATAGGTATTCTGAACAAGAAGGTCTGATTTAATAAATAGACCCAATTTAGGAGCTTCGCGATGGCGAAAGACCAAGATAGCTCCGATAAGGGCAAGAGCTGTCCCCACTAAAGTTAAACTCTGAAAAAATCTGGATGGCTTCATAATTTCTGTGTATCCGTTTCTGTGATTTTATTTCAACCCCTCAAAAATCGATTCTTGAATCACGAGCGGTATAAATTTTCCTTGCGGATATTTGATGATTCTTAGTAATTTCTTATAAAACTGTAAATCGACTTAAGGAGTTTTATGCAGAAGCAATCTCATACATTTCGTTCTTTACCTGTAGCCTGCATGAGTTCAATCGAACCTGGCAAAATCAAAAAATGGGCGCAGTGCCAAAACCTGATCACCGATGCAGATACTGATAAGTGCAAAAATACTGGGGAAGAGAGCTCTTTAGCAGTTAAAAGAGCAAAGATCTGCAAAATCGGATAGCTCTAGCAGTACTTCTTCAACGTTATTGCACAATTCGTTTTTCGCATAACGCGCTTATTATCAGTATTTACCACAGAGAGCGCAGAGAGGCTGTGAAAGAATTGGCGGCTCTGCTGCTTTTCGAGAGATTTTGATTTTTTTTTGACTCAAGCGCAAACCAACAAACTTTTGTATGTTATTGGTTTGCGCTTGAGTCAAAAAAAAATCAAAATCTCTCGAAAAGCAGCCAGCTGACGATTTTTTCACAGCCTCAGAGTTCACAGAGGCGCGAAAACGTGGGTTTTTATGCTTTTTCTCCGTGAGCTCTACCGCTCTCTATGATTGTAATTTTTTCATGATCGGCAACTTATATACTGTGTCCAGTTGAAAGTTAGACAACCAATTCTTGAACCACGAACGGTATAATTTCCCCTATTTTATCCAGGGAAAATCACTCACCCATTCGTTGCGACTTCTCTCTTGTCTTTTAGGAAAAAAATCAGACTCGTCCCAATTACAATCAGTATGCTTCCTACGATCGTGGGTTTGTCGATGGCTTTTTGAAAAAATAACCAGCCAAAATAGCCGTTAAATAAAACAGCTATGTAAGAAATAGGGGCTAAATAGGAAGCCGAGGCGTGCCGAAAGGAAAGGGTTAATAAGATGTTGTTTAGTAAAAAGCAAACCCCAAGCAGAATTAAAAAGGTCCATTCGCTCCCGGAAGGAACTACCCAATTGGCGATTGCGAAAGGGAAGGTAAGGACCGACCCGGTTAGGAATAGATAGAACATCATCCGAATTGCCGATTCCCCTTTGAGAGTCAGTTGCCTAAGTGCAGTTAACCCTACAGCAGAGGTCAATCCTGTTAGGATGCCCCAAAGGGCACCCTCATGGATAATAGCCGCATTCGGCCTCAAGATTATAGCGACGCCGATAAATCCTATAGCCATGGCTTTCCATATACCTCGGGGGATCGGGTCTCGATACCAGGCCCACGCTAAATAGGGGACATAAAAAGGGCTTGTGAATTGGAGTACGGCTGCATTCACAAGGTGAAGAGATTTTAACGACATTAGCCAAAAAAAGGCGGCGAAAAGGGCCGCTAGATCACGGATTAAGTGGGTTCGAAAGTGGGGGGTTTTAAAGGACTGTTTTTGCCTTATCATGTAAGGAACTAAAAGGATTAAAGCAATGAACTCTTGGAAAAAGATAATTTGCGGCAAGCTGAATTTGCTTTCTAAAGAAAAGGAGATACAGGAGACGAGGGAATAGCATAGGCAGCCTCCAATACTATAAAAAAGGGCCCGTTTTAGACGATTCATAGGTTTGCGTTATTTATAGTGGCTAGAAAATGGGGGTTATCCTAACCGGAAAGTAAAAATACAGGTCAAAGAAATCCAAACTCGACATATTCTCTAGGTAGATGCTCTCTACAGATCGGTTTGTGAATTTCTTTGTACATAAAATATAAACACTAAACGATTAGACGATTAAGTTTAACAATTTTTTGCGGACATATCCCTAATCGGGAGGTGAGGGAAGGGTTCTTAACGTTTATTTTGAAAAAATAGGAAAGAGAGGTTATGAACAGATATATAGCGGTTCCACTTGGAAGGCACCCAATATTTCTATTTTAACAATTCATCTTTTCAACTATTTTGGCAGGGTCCTATGTTCTTCGAATAGTAACCCTACCAAAATAGTTGAAAACCTGAACTGTTAAAACAAAAATCTTGGGTACCTTTCAAGTGGAACCACTATATACCGATTCCTGAATTACGAGCGGTATAAGCTAGATTCCGAAGTGCTGTTTGATTACGTCTTGCAGCTCTTCCTTTCGTGTTTTATCAAGACCGTTAAAAAGCGTTTGCGTTAATGCGGGACTCTCGAGCAGGCCGTTGATTTGGTCCTTTTCATTGGCATCTTCGAGTGCGACCATCCTTAGTAAAATCCCTTCCAATGTATCTTGATGGACTGGCACTTTATTTTTCTGACATTCCTCTCTCAGCTCTTTTCTTGCGAGGTTGGTATCTAGTATTTGGCTAAATCGGAGATTATAGATATCAGCGATATAAGGGTTGTCGGCAGGAAAAATGTCATCTGGAGGAGCGATATTTAAATGAACCGGCTCTAACCAAGCGGTCCCTTTAGAGCCGTACTCTCTCATTTTATGAAAAAGATCTGCGGCTATGTCTTGATAGTGTGGCGTGGTTTTAATTAATTCCGCCATCTTATCACAAAATTGTTTGCGCGGAAGGTCTGACAATAAAATAAAACTGTTTACTGCAAAGGTGTTTCTATCGAGGTTGGTTAGAATTGTTTCATAAGCCGCTCTTCTAGCTGGCGCCTCTTTATCATCGGGCGCCGCAGGCTCATTTAACCACTCGGTAAGCTGCTCGCGAATGAGATGAGTCAACTCATTATATTTACGATTAACTAATCTCGCTTTCACAGAGACCTCATCGCCTCTTTTATCAATGTCAGAAACAAGATTATTTAAAACCATGCCCGTCAATTTAACCGTCGAGCCAATCCCTGCCGGCGGCTCTAAGCCCATTCCTCCGTTGCGATTGCCAATTTCATGTCGATGAACAGTGGGCCACGATTCGGTTTTCCATCCTTCATCTCTGTACACTTTTCGTAATTCTTTCATTTTTGCGTTTAAAACGGCGTGCTCAGGATTATCCTCTTCGACAAATAGCGATTGTATCGGCCCATCTTTTGTTTCTGTATAGTCTATGCGGGAGCTAAGAGGCCATACGCTGACCAAAATCTTACCACCCATATTCGACTGAAGCTCATGTTCTATCTGACCATATGAGGTTCTAATCTGGTTACCATGCTTTTCCATGATCGTCTGGTAGGAGCTTTGGTATATCTGACCTTCCCCGCCGCCTCGGATAAAGGAGTGGAGTTGAGGGTGGGGTAATTCGGTAACTGTTGCTTTCCCATGAGGTATCTGCGATATCTCCTCAAAAGCAACATCCACCACGAAGCCATCCTCCCCCAGAAGCTCCTGAACGCCTGGAGGTGCGCCGGAAGGATTGGGAGTAGATACAGGCTGAGGCGCACCAAGAGGTCTCGGAAGAGGTGTTGCCCCGTAATTTGGGAGGCCATGAGAGGGATCTGAACCAATTGGTGGAGTACTCATACAAACCTAGTCTCCTATTTTTAAATTCAATATAACATAAATAAATTAAACTATCACTAAATTAATAAATATAACAATACACTACAAAACAAATTACCTTAAGCAATTAAAATATAATTAGTTAAAAATACATTTTGTAATTTAAATTTTAAAGTATTATAATTAAAACTAAGGTGATTATGTCAATTGATCCGCTATCCAATACTTCAAACTCTTCCATATTTAGCAGCTCAGGCTCAGCTATTACGGGCACCGCCTACCTCAATGCGGTCTTAAGTTGGCTTAGTAACGTCTCATTTCCTACCGATCCCGATACGACCGATCCCGCTTATAGTTATGTGACAAACATTTACAATGCGGACGGAACTCTGCGCGACCTGGCCAATACTAGCGGCACGGGGATCTTGCAGGAACTGAAACTAATGCTCACGAATCTACAAACCAACCCCTCCAACTCAGGGAATTTAATTCCCCAAATGATCACTTTTCTAGCCAATATCGGCTCGAACCCTGTCCTTAACAGCAATACCCAGCTTCAAGGACTTATAGGTGCGGTTTCGGGAACAGATAACATGCAGGGCTTGACCTTAAGCGGCGTTTCCGAAACGTTGGGGAGCATGTTAATCACCTATGCGTTTTGGCAGGCTTGGGGTTCCTATGTTTCTACTCCTAACTCTCTCCCCGGTAGCCCCGTCAGCCGAACATCCATGCCGACGCTATCGTTTTTAACGGCTCTAAAAGCCCAATTCACGGCTTTAAACTTAGACAGCTCAAATCCCATAGCCGGCTCAATGGTTGCTCGGGTAGATTACTTAANNAGTTGTAGCTGACTTTTCTCTTGGAGATCCAAGTCTGGTGAACTATTATATTTTCACCAATTCGACAGATGCTAACAGTCCTCTTTATTCTTTAAATCCCGAGAGTGTTTCGACTTACACCCATTCACAATCCTATTCCACGCCTTATTCTTCTACGGCCATGCAGTCTTTAATTGATAACAATATGTCAAACTACATCAGCAGCTCCAATATCAGTACGGCAGTCACCACCATAGGCCTTTTAATTCCAGCGGCTCTCGCTAAAACTAGCTGGTCCTACGTCAGCTGGCCCGATGATGCCAATCCGAGCGACCCCTCTTTCAGCTCGATCAATACTAGCATCTACGATGCCAATGGCAATCTCCTTTCTTTGGTGAATGCGTACACCGGTAAAGGGGTCTTGCAACAGCTGTACAGCCTTTTCAACTCGGCAAACCAATATTCGAACAATTCGGGACTAACCTGGCCGCAAATGGTTCAACTTCTAGCCAACATCGGTTCCAATGCTACTTTAACTAGCAACGCGCAAATCGCAGCCTTTTTCAGCAAGCCGATCACTCTCGGCAATGGACAAACCTTGGGCACCACCTTAATCAACCAATTAACCCTGCAAGTGTGGGGAAACACGATCGCCAACGGAGGCACTGTAGCCGCTGCCAACGCTGAGGCCAATGCTTTCTTACTCTCTCTGCAGTCCCGTTTCCAAGGACTGGGCCTCACCTCTAGCAATCTCGTAGCCGGCGATATGGTCACGGCCGTCAATAACGCGCTCACAAATAACACCGTCAATACCTTTGCTTCCCAGTACTACATCAATAACCGCCTTACAGTCAGTTACGTAATTGGGTCGGATACCTACACCGTCTATTGCGATACGGGAACAAATGGCGAAGGGGCTGAAGGGTGGATGGAGTACCTCAACTCGCTCATGGGCAGCGCTCTAACCACAGCCAACGCTTCGAGCACTACTTTTGGCTCAGTCCCCAGCGATCTATTTACCTCCATGTTTGCCCAGCTTGGCGCAACCGTTAAAGATCCCTCTCAGCTCCTTCTCCTTATGTTCGTCATGATGGGAGTGACCCAAGATGAAAACTACCAGACGCAATTAGGGGGTCTAGGAATTTCGACCAACTGGCTCACCGATTTCACCAACAAAATCTCCAATATCACGACCAACTATGGAACTAGCAGCATCGCGGCTACGGCAGCCGCAGCCGCTACAACGGCTGCTGCCGTAAGCGGCGCTACCGCCGCAACGGT
>PLXF01000030.1 GCA_003151315.1 Parachlamydiales bacterium | reverse complement strand
GCGATTGAAACGGAAGCAGTATATAAATTATTCTGCTAAAAAGGCCTCAACTTGTTCCATCAGCATGTGAAAAGAGATTTGCCCCCGAACAAACTGATTAACAGCAGTTTTTTCCAGAGCTTGAATCTCCCGATTCTTCCTGTGATATAACCCTCGCTGAACTAAGTGGCAAATGAACGAATTACAAGAGTATTCTTCTGCTAAAATCCGGTTAAATTTCTTGAAGCCCGCCACAGTATCAGGATCTTGTAAAGCCGTTCCCATCAGTTGGGCCGCTTCAATCCAACGGAAAGGCTCTTCTCGCTGAAAATAGCTCTCGTCGACCCAGTCAGAAGATTGCGCCGGTAATTTTTCGAGAAAAAAGCGCCCCATATTTCTTATGCAGATCAATGAGCCCCGATGAGAGGAGAGCCGCTTTTCTGCTAAAGCGGCTAAATCCTTGAGAAAATAGCGGCTTGAAAGACCCAGGTCGAGAAAAAACAACTTATTCGCCGAAACAACTTCTGAAAAAGTAAACGAATTATGCACAGCGACAAATTCACCAGATACCGCAAGAAGGGTCTGAATATCCCTTTGACTTAAAGAATCGGGACAAAGGATCCTAATGACTTTCCCTTGAGTTCCCAATTTTTCCACATAGATTCTCCCCCCTTGCCAAATCTCCAGCCTCTCTATTTTAAACGGTAATTTCAGCCAAGATTCCCCGACCTCTCTACATATCTGGAGATATTCGATAAACCAACCCACATCGGACGTACATATATCGATAGGTTTTTGGTCCCGATCGTGCCATTGAAGCAAAGCATGCAAGTACATAGCGCCGCCTAGAGGGGTGGCTAGCGAAGCTAAATGGAAATGGGTCGACTGCTCATAGAGCGCAATTTCACTAGGCCCGGGCGAAGAGGTTCCAAAAAGCCAAAGGGGCAGCTCGCTGTTTTCCAAAGAGGTAAATCCTCTCGATGTCGCTTTATGCGTCAAAATCCCCTTTTCTAAAAAATGTAGACCTAATGAAAATCCCCCCTTCTTGGGGTTAAAGAAAGACGATTCGATCCACCCATATCTCCCAATATGGGTAAAAAGGGGTCCTGAAGATTCGCCCCTTCCCAAATGTGCCATCAGCTCTTCGGTGTGAGGATAAAAGTTGGGGCTCTGCACGATTATATCGGCACTCTTAAGCTTTACCCAGTCCTCTTCTCGAAAATGGGAAAGGGGGCAATCTCCCTCATAAAAAAGAGTCCAATTTCCCTTCTCTATAAAAGAGGCTAAACTATTGGGCACAAGCGAAAATACCAACACATCCAAAAAGGGGAGAGCCTCTTTCACCGATGCGGCCATCGCATGCCCCATTTCTTGATCACTACAATCTGCTGACAAGACCCAATTGAAAAAGACCACACGCCCATTTTTAGGAATGTGAGACCTATACAAGCTGCACAAGGCCTTTTCTACGGCTATCCCCCGCAAACGCTCTTTGTCAGCAAAGGCCCCTTTAATGCGGCTAAAAGAGGGGTTTTCTCTCGCGTATAGTCGAGGTAGACCTCTGATGACCTCAGGATAACAGGAGGCGATTCCCAATTGCTTAAAATCGGTATAGGGTAACGATTTTAGCAGTTCCATCTCAGGGGATGCCTCTCTGATAAGGGAGGGAAGAAGGGTCGAAAGCTTCACAGGCTCGTCGGCGGCCTCGGGAGCCAAGGCGATTTCCTCTAGGAGATGCCCCCTATTTTCGAGCTGAATCGTTTCCAGCAGTTCGGCCTCAAGAAAATGGAGCTCATTAGACATCGACACAACCCAATTTATTTAGACCCAACGCTGATAATCGATCGGACAGCGTAAGTCAACAGATTTCTTGAGTTATAAGAAGTTACGCGTGGCCATTGTTTGCGCGTTTCTCGCCTTAGGCGTTCTCGGTGTTAAATTGTCACTTGTATGTACAGGGACTAGAAATTCAACACCAAGAACACCTAAGAGGCTGTGAAAGAATTGGCAGCTCTGCTGATTTTTGATTTTTTTGACTCAAGCGCAAGCCAATAAACTTTTGTATGTTATTGGTTTGCGCTTGAATCAAAAAAACGAAAATCGCTCGAAAAGCAGCCAGCTGACGATTTTTTCATAGCCTCTAAGGCGAGGAAACGCGCAAAAACCGAATTATGAGCGTAACTATTCAGATAGGGGGTACCTAGTGTAAGTTATTAAACCACAGAGAGATATAGAGGTCGCGAAACGCGGCAAAAAATGCTTAATTTCTTCGTTTTTAGCGTTTTTCAGCCTTCTCTGTGCTTTTCTGTGGTTCAAGAACTTACGTTTAACCTAGAGGTAGCTGAATAGTTACTTATGAGCGGTAAACTCACCCTTTCAGAAGGATCTCTGTGTGGTGATAGCTTTCCCACATGAGGCGGAAGGGAAGGCAAGTCTCCAAAAGCTCTTCGATACTCCCCTCTGCCAATTTCCTCCCCTTTTCTAAGAAGATGATTTTGTCAGCATGCTCAATAGTAGAGAGACGATGAGCGATAAGGATCTGGGTCACCTCCCCTTGCAGCTCGCAGAGGGCCTTTTTTATCCGATTTTCGGAGATCGCATCCAAAGAGGAGGTCGCCTCATCTAAAACAAGGATCGGCGCTTTTTTAACCAAAGCACGCGCGATGGCGAGCCTTTGCTGTTGCCCCCCCGATAAAGTTTTCCCCATTTCCGCTAAAAGCGTATCGTATGTCTGGGGTAAATCAACAATGAACTCATGGGCATAGGCCTTTTGCGCCGCCTCCTCGATCTCTTCACGAGAAAAATTACGGCCGAAAGCAATGTTCTCCAGAACGGTGTCAAAAAAGAGGAACGGTTTTTGAGGGACAAACGCGATTTGCTCCCGCAACGATTTCTGGGTATAGGCGTTAATAGGGATCCCATCGACCCGAATCTCCCCTTTTTGCACCTCATAAAGGCGAGGAAGTAATTGCACGATCGTCGATTTGCCNNACTAAGGCCACAATCTCTCCCTTAGCCACAGTAAAACTCAAATCGCGGATGACCCACTCGTCCCGGTATTTAAACCAGACCCGATCAAACTCGATTTTCTCTCGGAATTGCTGCAACTCGATAGCACCATCATGGTCTTGAATTTGCGGTTTAAGATGAAGCACCTCGAACATCCGTTCCGCCGCAACAATCCCTTTTTGGATATTGGCATTTTCCTCGGCAAATTTCTTCACCGGCTCGTAAAACAGATGGAGAAGGCCGCAAAACATCAGCAACTGACCCACCGTCATATGGAGCGAGTAAAGGCCAAATAAAACCACAACCGCCAAACAGGCGGTCGCAATCATATGCAAAACCGGTCTCGTCAGAAGGCCATATTTTGCGCTCTTGCTCTCCAAAAGGGCCATCTGGTCGTTTTGTTCTTTGTATTTACGAAGCGAAAAGGCCTCCATCGCAAAAATCTTCACCGTCTGGATCCCCGCTAGAAAATCGAGGAGAACAGAGGAAAATGTCTCCTGATTTTTTTGCAACTGCCGAGAAATCCGTTTCACCCGGCGCGTCAAAAAAACCACCGGAAATATAATCAGAGGTAAGCCGAGGAAAATAATCATCGACAATTGCCACGAAAGGTAAAAACAGGCGGCAAGCGTAGAGACAAGGGTGAAAGGCGTTTGCAAATAGTTTGTCAGACATGTNNTCATCTGCCCCGCATCGCCAACCGCTCGAGAAGAGAGGCTTCCTAAGTTTTGTTCCTGGTAAAAACTTAAAGGGAGCGACTGGATATGCTCAAAAAATTGCTGCCGCAAATCGCGCGTTACCCGAATGGAAAGGAGCTGTGTCGCATAGCGGGCGGCAAATAGAGTCGCCGCTTTAAACAGAGCCACCCCCACCAATATCGAAATCAGAAGGGAAAAATTCTCCTCATAGTCAAAGAGAGAAGAGACTTTGTGCATCACCCATTTTAAAGGGTTTGTCTCTTTGCGTTGCGCCATGTAGAGAGCGGTGTCTTGCTTACTCACCCGCCCATCTCGATCCTGATCGATCAGTTCCCACTTAGCGATTATATCGTTTAAGGAGACCTGTTCTTTCTGGCTCTTCTCTTCGGAGCTAAAAAGAGAGAAAAAATCGACCCCGGTATTGGCCATGAGGCCAACGGAAAACATTTCACATTGATTAGCCACTGTTAGACAGAGCAACGTGAGAAGCGTTAAAATGGCCAGCGTTAGGTGCTTACTATTCCGAAGCGCGGCAAAAAATAATAATTTCATGAGCCATACATTTCATTCTTGTGTCTCAAATTTGCCCATTTTGCGGAATTTTTGGTAGCGATTTTCCAAAAGAAGCTCAGGAGAGATGCTTCGAAGACAATTCCACTGCTCCTGAATGAACTTTTTGACCTCTGCAAATACAGCCTTAGGATCGTGATGCGCGCCCCCTAAAGGCTCTCGGAGAATCTGATCGACAATCCCCATTTCTAAAAGATCTTCCGCATGCATTTTCAAAGCGGCCGCCGCGATCGCATTTTGCGATGCATCCTTCCACAGAATCGAAGCGCATCCTTCGGGCGAAATCACCGAGTAGTAGGAATGTTCCAACATCCCGATCACATCGCCGATACCGATTCCTAAAGCGCCGCCTGAACATCCCTCGCCAATCAAAATAACGATAATAGGGGTAGGCAGGCGCGCCATTTCCAACAGATTGTTCGAAATCGCCCAACCCTGCCCCCGCTCTTCGGCGGTAAGTCCCGGATAAGCGCCTGGTGTATCGAGAAGGGTGATCACGGGCAATTGAAATTTAGCAGCAAGGCGCATGCAGCGCATCGCTTTTCGGTACCCTTCCGGATGGGGCATGCCAAAATTGCGGTAGATCCGACTCTCCGTATCTTTCCCTTTCTCCTGGCCGATCACGACATATTTTTGCCCATCAATTTTAGCCAAACCAGCAATAATCGCATGATCATCTTGATACGTTCTGTCGCCAAATAATTCGACAAACTCCTCAGCCAAATTTTCGATATAGTCAATCGCGTGAGGGCGCCGAGGATGGCGGCAAATCGAAACCCTTTCCCAAGGCTTAAGCTGCGAGTAGACCGATTTTTTCATCAACTCTAAGTTCTTTTCCATCTTCGACAACTCTTCAGAGGTCATCAACGGATGATTTCTGTTCTGTTCTTCCAGCTTCTGGAGAGTTTGCTCATATTCAACAATCTGTTTTTCGTGGGCTAAAATCGTCATTTCCTCTCCACTCCTGGCAGTTTTGCCTGCCGAAAATCTTTCACCAGCTCCACCGTTGTGGGCTTGGTGATGATAATCGCAAAAATTTCCTCCATATCGGCAGAGGAGAGGCGGATGCAGCCATCGCTATCATACGTACCGATCTTACCCAAGTCTTCCACGAGCTGCCCCGAAGCATCTGCTACCCAAGGGGCGCCATGGATCCCAAACCCTTTAGCCGATTCGGTGCACCCTTCGACCTCTTTTTCAAAAGGGATCCAACGGGTCCCGAAAACACGGATCATCTCCACTTTATTATCTTGGAAAATCCCTAGCGTTCCGGGCTTATAAATCGCGATTTTCTCCCCGAGCTGATATTTCCCCGCAGGGGTCAAATAACCGGAGGCCTTCATCTCGTCAATCCGGCCGAGTCCCACCCGATAGGTCTTTAATAACATCCGCTCATTCGAGGTGAGATCGAGATAGTACAGCCACATCCGGCAGCGGGAAAGATCAATCAGCAGATGAAACTGCACATTCAAATCTTTCCTTAACACGTTAAATCGGTCCCCCGGAGAGACCTTTTGAGAGAAATAGTCGGGTCCCACCTGACCATTGGCAGTCATGGGTTTTTTCCCCTTAGAATTGAGGCTACGGGCAATAAAATGGCGGGAGGTCTCGTAATGGGTGGCGTAATCGGCAATCCAGGCCGGTCTTCCTTTAAGCCAAGGTACCCGGCTAGTATAAGAAAGGGTCTCTACAATGGGGAGTTTCGAAGAATCTAGAGAAAAGAGCTGGGAAATCCGGTCCACCTCAACGATCTCCTCCATCTCAGCCACCTTAGGTTGGGGCGGCGGCGGGGCAATGACAACGGGCTGTGGGGTGATTTTAGGGGCTGGAAGCCGCATCTCCACCGGTTTGGGGGGAGAGAGCGCTATCTCCACAACCTGAGGCGCTTGAGGAGTCGCAACCGGAGCTTTCCGGTTTTTCACCAGGGAAAACCCCCCGATCACCCCAAAGAGAAGAGCTGAACCTATTAAAAAATGTTTTACCCTAGGCACTGAATAACCCTCATAAAATCTTTTGCATACAAAGGTTGCATTATCGCTAACCGCAGACTATTTGGCAAGATTCAGATTCAAATCGGGTATATTTATTATTTCATACTTTAAAATAAACAATTAAAAGCGTATAATAATTATAAAATTAAACGAGATTTTATGATTCCACCAATTAGTCAAGAACTAGCGCATGTCCCCCAAATTACAGATTCAGACACGCCCCGTTCCGATTACGAGAAAACAAAGATGAAAACAGAAAAAGTACGTTGGGCTATTTTTGGCGTTTTGGCTGCTTTAGGCGCCGCCGCCCTAATTGGATGCGCTGTTTGTGGGTTTATTCCCCAAGCTTGGGGCGCCGGCGGTGCTGTTTTGACGCTTGTCGCTTTTTTTTCCCTCTATCACGCAGTCACAAAGATCGATTACAACGATCCTAAAAAACTAGCTCTTTTAAAAGCAGAATCTGAAACGATGAGTGTTGATAAGATAATCAAAAAACATGGAATAAAAAATTTAAATGAATATGGGGAACGCTTTGTTCCTGAGTTGAAAGAAAAATTACGACAAGAATTGCGAGGCATATATAAAGAAATAGTAAATAAAGATTTTAATCCTGAAAATGAATTAAACATAGAACAAATGGAAAAATTAACAAACCTTATAGAAAAGACATATAATCTAATCGAACTAAAAGAATTAGAAATTTTCGATAAAATAGTTGATGGAATGAAAGAATTGAAAAGAAGAAAATCAATTATAGAAAACACAGAAAAAATAAATGAAACATTCCTACCTCAGAATGTCACACTGTTTCATCAAAACTTAAATAGATTATTAGGAAACCCAGATAGTCCGCAAAATCCATTGGAAAGCGCTCTCGATCCAGAAATTGAGCGGCGCTTCGCAAATTCACCGCCTGCAGTACCTGTAAATATGGATGAAGACATTTTCGACGAAGAGCCACTTCTGTGGCCTTCCTAATAGATAGAAAAATGGTTTGGCTATAAAATAGGCTACTTGTTATAGTCTTGCCCTCTGTATAAACCGATGGAATTCTCGAAGTAGGCATATAGGGGGCATCTGGGATTTAATATTGCCGATTAGAATCGGAAATCCCATCCTCTCTTCGAGCATTCCTTCATTGAAACCTGTGATCAGTTACACCAACCCATAAATTAGGAGCTGTTTTTATGTCTTCCCCCCTACCTTCTCTCCCTAGCGTAAATTATACCGAATATGCCCCACCTACCACAAAAGACACCTCCCCAAAAAGCTGCTGCAATTGGGCGAAAGTAGGCCGTGTGGCTTTGGCGATTCTTGCTACTGTCCTCCTGATCGGAGCTGCAACCTGTGCATTTGGCGCCTTTTCAAGCGTCTCCCTTTTTACAGGAGCTTTGGCTGCAGGCGCTTTCTCTGCCGCTGCCGCGTGGGTAGCTCTCCCGGTCACTGCAAGCGCCTTCCTCGCACTCGGCATTACCTCTATCGTGGCCGCTGCGAAAATTAAAGACTACACCAACCCTAAGGAATTGCAAGCATACAGAGATAAAGCTCAGAACCAACCATTTGACAAGCTATATAGCTATCATGGGCCTAAGAATCTCGTAAACTATGTTTTCAATAGAGATTATATGTCAGACATCACCGCTAAAACTTCCACTGCAATAGCAAATAATGAAGAGTTATCGACAGAAACTACATTATCGCTTCCGGAGTTAGAGGATAAACTGAGCCATTTTGTTCACGACCACAAAGATACATACTGCGTCAGCGGCGGTCGAGAACTCTTCACTAAACAATTTAATTTAAAATATTTTGTGGATGAAGAAGTTATGACAAATGATCAATCTTTAGATCTATTCAAGACACGCGCTGAGTCGGGTGTGCCACATTCAGCACTCTAATCATTTACGAACGTTCTACACATCTGGTTTCTCAGAAACCAGATGTGTTTATACAAAACAAAATGAAGCGTGGCTCTGAAAAGGGTTTAATTCGTAAGCCAACAAAAAATCGGTCTCCCAATAACATCCTTCTCCGGCGAGTGGAATCAGTTCCATTTTAGCCGATAGGGGCGAGACGATCTCCAGACGGTCGGCTCCTTGAGTAAAATACACCGAGCTTGCATCACCGCTATAACGCTGCAGATGCTTAGGTCGATAAATAGTACTTCCCACTTGCGCAGACTGCGCCTTCACGTAAAAAACAAAAGCCATCTTTCTTTCAGAATTTAATCCCATAAACCGTAGATCCAAACGGGACTCTTTTCCCCGTACATCTACCCAAATCTCATTGGCCATTGTCCGCGCCCAACCATGCATTTGGCTAGAGTCTACCGAAAGGGCTCTTTGAATCCCTTTCACCCCAAATCCCCCTTTATCAACGAGAGGATAAGATTGGGGACCAAACGCCCGAATTTCTATGGATCCTTTTTGCGCGCAGCCTAACGAAGTTCCTTGCCCCGATAAAGAGAGCGCCCATGAGAAGTTTTTTACATCATGCGACCAAAGACCTAGCTCTTGATCAAAACGGGGTCCCTCTTCCAGGCGGATGGGGGCTCGCCCTTGGATTCTTTGCTCCAAGTGAAGGAAAAATGGGTCGATAGGGCTTTTGATCTCCTTTTGGAGTTCGGCTAAAAAGGGGGTGCCATCTAAACCGGCATAAAGGAAGAGGAGATAAGCAGAAAAGTAAAATTCGGTTCTATCCCAACGCTCTTCGAGACTCCAGAGAGTTTTGTAACGGAGAAAAGGGAGGACCCAACGAGCTAGCTTTTCACTTTCTTCTTGCTTGCCGCACAGCGCCCATAAAGGAGCGAGTTGACAGATTTCAGGTAAAAGGGGAAGTTTCCCTGCGGTCCAAAATAGACCTGTGTCGACGAAAGCCGCTCCCGATGCAAACTGGATCGGTTCGAGGGGAAAGGTCGGATCTTCTAGTAGATGGATAAGGGCTTGGATAGGTTGAAACGAACGGCCAAGCGANNGTGTTGAAGAAGCGGATCTCGGATAAATGGAGATCTAACGCGTCTATAAAGATCGATCGGATCGCGAAAACCAACGTCAGGGAGCTGATTTTGGTCAGCCCCCGGAGCTGCTTGTTCGCCCCAGGGTTCCTCTTTGCGGACATTTTTTACAATGTCTGCAGAGAGAGAGGCAAGCGAAGAGTTCATTTAAAGAATCTTCTTCTTCATCTTTTTACCCGGAGTAAACTTCACCGCTTTTCGTGCGGGAATCACAATAGGAACGTGAGCATTTTTTGGATTACGTCCAATTTTTTGCTTTCTTTCTACAACTTCGAATACACCAAAATCTCGAAACTCCAGGCGGTCTCCATTCGATAACGTATCGGTCATCGCATCGAGAAATGCTTGTATGACATTACGAACATCGTTAGGATGCAATCCTCTTGCTTGGGAGATATTTTGGATCAGCTTCTTTTTCGTGATCGTAGCCATACTTGGGCTCCTTAAGTTTCGTGGATTATTCATTTTCTTATCTGTCACATTTTCAGACAAGGTGTTTATCTCCTTATTTGACCCGCACCTAAATCCGTACCATAAATGGGTTAACGGATTTCTCGTTTAGAGGCGGCGATGAACCGGTTTCAAATTTTATCCCATTCCTTCTACCCTATCGGATTCGAAGTGAAGGGGTTCACGAATTCAAAATAGCGATTTGAGAATATTTTTCAAAATAATTTTAGAATATTAGATCAAATTCGACAAAAAAGTTAGAATAGCATCACCAAAACCTTCTTTTTCTTACCTGCACCGAGCAAAATAAATTTCTGATCGATGCAATCAGATTCTGCAATCATCTGCGCCACATCAGAGACTTTTTCATTATTTAGATAGGCTCCGCCATTTTTAATCAACTTAACCGCTTCCGATTTGCTGGGCAGAAGGCCTATCTTCACCGCAAGATCCACATATTTTATTCCCACTACTTCATCACAACGTAATTCCACATGGGGCATATCGGCTGCCAACTGCCCTAAAATTTCGCCGCTTAATTTCGCCTCAGAGCCCGGGGCAATCCCCTCTGTCACTCGAAGAGCCGCTTCGCACCCCTCTTCGCCATGCACGAATCGGGTCACCTCTAAAGCCAATCTTTTTTGTGCCGTGTTCGGCTGATATCCGGGCAAAGTCATACTCTCTTCAATCGCTCGAATCGCTTCCAGATCCAAAAAAGTGAGCATTTTTAACATGCGAATCACATCCGCATCGGCAATGCGGACTAAATATTGGTAAAATTGATAAGGAGAGAGTTTCTCTTTCGAAAGCCAAATAGCTCCCTCTTCCGACTTACCAAATTTTTTCCCGTCAGATTTAGTTAATAGAGGAAAAGTAAGGCCATAAATAGACTCGCCGCCCACTTTCCGGTTGTATTCGGTACCGGCCGTGATATTACCCCACTGATCACTCGCCCCCATTTGGATAGTGACTCCCCGCTCTCGATGTAAATAGGCAAAATCGTAAGCTTGCAAAATCTGGTAGCTAAATTCGGTAAAGCTCATCCCCTCTTCCGAATGGATCCGGCTCCGAACCGAATCCTTGGCAAGCATGGGTCCCACTCGAAAATGTTTAGCGACGTCGCGCAAAAACTCAATTAAACTAAACGTCCCCAGCCAATCGTTATTATTTAAAATAACCGGCCGAGGCCCCTCTTGAGGAAAAATCTGGTGAAAAAATTGGTCTAAACATTGGACATTATGCTGTAGCGTCGCTTCATCCAGCAAATTGCGCTCCACGCTCTTGCCCGAAGGATCCCCAATAAGACCCGTTCCGCCCCCCACAAGGGCGATCGGCGTATGCCCATAACGCTGAAACCAAGCCAGCCCCATAACAGGGATTAAATGGCCCAGATGCAGGCTATCAGCAGTAGGGTCAAACCCCACATAGACTTTCCGAGGTGTGGACAAATGGGAGCGAAGGTCTTCCGAGGTCATCTGATCGATGAATCCTCGCTCTAGCAGCATATCAAGAAGATGTTTTTTGGACATGTTAAGTCAGGGGTAAGGAGAGATTTTAGCCGATAAGGGGATTTTGGGCAAATGAGTTAAAATTTAGAGACTGTCAAATATATGCCGCGCCCGCTTAGGTTGTGTGAATTTTGGTGGTCTCAGAGTGATCCAGGTTTCGACGATCGTGAGGAGTGCTGTATTGCAGCAATACAGCCGACGAGAGATCGTTGAAAGATGGTCCGCTATGATGGCCGCAAAAATTCACGCAACCTAAGAGGGCGCGGCATAACTTAATCGAAAATTTTTATTTGTAAATCTCCTGGGAAGGATCCAACGGCTTTAGCCTATAATGCGCCGTCATTTTTCCAGCTACACATTTCACAGTTGCTACAAAATCAAATTGTAAAAAGAAGGGGTTTTCTACATCGGCCATATTTTTCATCTCTTGTATAGCGCTTACCGTTATTTCATAATCTCCGATTCCATTATAAACGCCATTTATCCTCACATCTCCTGGAATCTTTGGATCTCGCCCACCAAAAGTAGCTAGTTGCAATGTGCCCGGCGACTGATTCCGCAGTTGTGCCATAGATTCTAGAGAGGTTCGTTGATACAAAAATTGAGCAAACTGCAGTTTATCTTGTTGAACATCGCTTAAATCACCTCTATAGGCTAAGTATGATCTGCGGAGAGCTCTTTGCCATGACTTTTTAATGACGTACGTAGGTAATTCATTATCACCCAACCCAATAAAACCATTAAAAAAATCGGATAAATCTCGAGCATCACGAGGTACGTTCTCATTTTCCTTATTTGCATCAATATATCTTCTCTCTTCTATTTTACCATTAATTGATTCACTAACAGTAAACTCGGTACGGCCTGCATCTTTAAGAATCTCTCCAAATAATTTATTTAAAATATTTGGATTTGAGTCTGCTGAATCAAAATTATATTCAGAAATTAAACCATCTATTATGTCCTTCGACAAGATAAATTCATATTGTCTAATCATACAAATGTATAGCAAATCAACGTGCACATCAAAACTACCAACACCAGCTAGATCTTCAAACAATTTTTCCTTGGTATAGGAAGCGTCATTTAACAGCTTGCGTCGCTCATCTGCGTTTCCAGCCATAGATAAAATAAGCAGGCGTTCTACTGAAGTTTCTACCCCCTGAAAAGCGCTTAAACGATCTTCTTCTTTTTTATATTCGAATTCTTGGTGTAAAGGAAATGTGGCTTGAATTTGCTCAAAAAAGCTACGACGTTCCTCATCCTTGCTAATTCCATTGGCTAATTTAAGATACTCTTCTCTAGTATGTATATACTCATACAATTTTATAGAATCTTCGACAGACTTTTCCCCTGCCAAGATAGTTATCCGTTCATCGACTGAAAGGCCGCTATTTAATAATAACATTCTTGTTTCTAAATCATTTTCATCGCTCTTAATAATAGCTAACCGCTCTTCATTATTTTCAGCAAATCCAAAAAGAGAAAATAGACTATCTCTTTTTACATTATTAAAAAGCTGCCACCGAAGATCTGTACTTACATCGAAATTTGTGAGTAACTTTTCAGTTACACTAAATTCCAATTTAGATAAGACCTTAATAAGCGACCTAGATTCTAATGCAGTTCTATTCTCTTCCGTTTCTTTGGAAACAATGTCCCAAAATTTAAAGTAATCTGAATCCGTTCTAATTCTTTCTAAAATTGCAGTACGAAGACCAACCTGTTTTATATCTACAACAGACCAATAATATTCAATTTCTTCTGACGTTTGAATTACATTTAATATATTTTTACGTTTATTAACATCGTCTTTAACAGACTCCCAAAGCTTTAATCTCTCCTCGGGGGATGTAGCTCGTTGCGCCAAAGTCTCTAGTACACGATCAGCTTCTGTAGCCATGCACCAAAAATCTAAAAGTCCCTCAAAAGTTGTAGCACTCGTCAAAATGGCACGCCGTCCTTGAACTATAGGCAAGTTATGCGAATCTTTCGGACCTAATGACTCTAATAACACCTTTCGCTTCTCTGTGGTAACAGCATTGTCGCAGATCTCTCGACGCTCTTTGTCGTTTTTTGCGTATTTCCATAAATTTGCTAGATCTTCAGACGTTTTAGCTTGTTTGACAAGTTCGCTCACAGGCTTACGGAAAACCGGATATAATCCAAACCCGAGGCTCACAACGGTGAAAGCAACGGCTCCTAATATAAACAATCCCTTAAGCGCATATTCTCTTAAAATCGGCACATCTCGGCTTGAACCATAAGCCCAAACCTGCCGACCTACAAAAGATATAATACTTTCGTGCGTCTTGCAGCGCAGCTTAAACCGCTCAAATCTCGTCAGTTCTTTCTCTTTTGCTAGGGGCGTTACTACTTCTGTTTCGGGTAAGGGAGTTATTTTAACACTCATTACTGGAGGGACTGGTTCTTTACTCGGAGCCTCATCAGAGACAACGTTTGATTTAACAATTTCCCTAAATCGGGAATAGAGTTCCTTCCCTCCGTCTATTGGTGCTGAAACCGCCGCAGGGTAGGAAAGATCCTGTTTGAGTACAACACCCTCTTCTGAATTATCCAACGGAGAAAACTCGAATGAAGTTCCCGTTTTAGAAACATCCTCGGAACTTAAGTCTACTAGGAGGCTTTCAAACAGGCCCCAATCGGATAGAGAAAGGCAAAGTCGGGTACCTTTTGTATCTAACGCTTGTACCTGAAACTGCTGTCCGTCCTTTCTGGTAATCACAAAATATTCTTTTGAAGCGCTCTCTAGTGAACTCGCTTCTAAAACTTCGGAGGTAGAAATACTGGGACTCTGAGGACGGGAATCGTTTTCCTCGAAAAATGAGGGCGCCAAAAGTTCGGTTCTGCCCGATAAAGGAGAAGTAGAAAGACTGACACCATTCCCACTTTCTGGATGGTTCAAGGCATAAAGTGAACCTCGGGGGTCGGGGGTGGGGCTTAAAGATCCAGGCAATCTTACTGATGACATAGTTATACATATCTCGTTGTTTTACATATTAATTATAACATATTTACACTGTAATATCAATTTTTTAATGTAAAATTTAAAAATATAAAATAAAATTACTACAATTTAGTCATTGCCAGACACTTAAGAATGAGAATCTTAATCTATTAAAGATGAGAGAGTTAAAACAACAGTGGGGGGCTTTAACGCATAACCCACTGTAAATCAAGCATATATATTGGAGAGGAAGAAAGGGTGATTTTAGGCTATATCCGATCAAAATTCCCCTTCAAATCCCTTAAGCTACAGGGGGTGTTTGGCTGAGGGTCTTTCGGAGCTGGGCGGCGAGTTCCTGTACCTTTTTACTGGTTTGGGCCGCTTCTTTGTTTTGGTCGAAAAGTCCCATGGAACTGCGCTTCACAAGAACCCGGTCCCCGTTATTCCGATGGATCGAGTCGTGAATTTTCTTAATGGTTTCTTTAAGCGCCTCGGGAGTCATGAGTTCGTTTTGACGTCTTAAATTCGATTCAAGCTTTCTACGGGCGTCGCAAATAGCTTTACTCTCAGGGGCTAAGGTTTTTTCGGTCGTTAATGCTGACATAGGTCCTCCGTAAACTGCACACACTCTTTGAACTCTAAAATTTTCCTATTTAAAAAACTAGTCAAATCTTGAAGTTTTCTCTAAGATTAAGAGAAAGGATCTGTATGTCTTTATTGCTCGTGAAACAGGCGGTCGGAGAAAAAGCGGCCACTTTAATAAAAAATGGGATGATCGTCGGTCTCGGTACCGGATCCACCGCTAACTGTTTTATCGACAGCCTAATTCTGCGCTGTCGTCGGGAAAAGCTTTCCATTCAGGCGGTGGCCAGCTCCCACCAATCGGCCGATCGGGCGGCAAAAGGGGGGATCGAGATTCTCGATATCAATGAGGCGCCTCGAATCGATATCACCGTAGATGGCGCCGATGAGATCGACCCTTTAAAACGGATGATTAAAGGGGGCGGCGGAGCTCACGTACGGGAAAAAATTCTGGCCGCGGCAAGTAGGGAAATGGTCGTTATTGTCGATGAGAGTAAACTTGTGCCCCAAATCGGCGTCGGCAAACTCCCCGTAGAAATTCTCTATTACGGCTCCCCGGCCACCCGACTAAAAATCGAAAACTTAGGCCTAAAAGGGATGTGGAGAATGACCGAAGAGGATTCTCTATTCATTACTGAAAATGGCAACGTGCTATTCGACATTTCGTTCGACTCCCCTCCTCCGTTTCCGGAAGAGATTCACGAAGAGCTCCTACATATTCCAGGAGTGATCGATACGGGGTTCTTTTTCGGCTTAGCTGGCCGAGTATTGGTAGGCTATTTAGACGGACGAATTGAAATCAGGGATTAAGCTGTACATAAAGGCTGTTTTCATAATTTCCACATGCGATTATTTTTTGTCTTTAACGGCGTGTTTTTTCATCAGCGCAGAGGTAATTGCTGAGACGCAAAGGTCGCTGAGGGAAAAATTGGGGCCTTGCCCGAAGGAAGAAGGATACCAAAGACCGAACTGTTTGATCGACAAAATGATTTCTCTCTTTCTCGGGGCAAGGCCTCAATTTTTTCCTCAGCGACCTTTGCGTCTCAGCANNGCGCTGATGAAAAAACACGCCGTTACAGGCAGAAAATATTTTTAATAAAATGTGGAAATTACGAAAGTGGCTTACAAAAATTAGGACAGGGTAAGCAAAATCGCCAATGCGGCGATCCTATTTACCCTGTCCTGACTACAACTCACACTCTTCTAGTGCACGCACTTTTCAAGTTCTTTTACCAATTCAGAAAAGCGGCCTAAAGCCGATTCGACAGTATGAGGATTTTTCATGTCGACGCCCGCTATTTTCAACAAATCAACCGGGAAACGGCTCCCTCCGGATCCGAGAAATTGGAGATACTTCTCTTTCGACTCAGGTGAATGGGTCACCTGGTTGTAGAGAGCCATCGCGGCGCTAAGACCTGTCGCGTATTGGTAGACGTAAAAGTCGTAGTAGAAATGGGGAATTCGGGCCCATTCTACGCCGATTTCTGAATCGAGGACGAGGTCGGGGCCGTAATATTCCCGATTGAGCTTGAGATAGGCCTCTTTTTNNTTAAGAGCGATGGCGTCAACGGAGTCCCCTCTTCGACCCATCGGTGGATCTGGAGTTCAAACTCGGCAAACATCGTTTGTCGGAATATGGTGCCCCGAATCCCTTCGATCTGGTGATTTAATAGAGCCGCCTTCTTTCCTTTCGTCTTCGCTTTGGTGAGAAGATGACGCAATAGGAGCTGCTCATTGAACGTAGAGGCAACCTCAGCTACGAAAATGGGATAATGGGAATAGACGTAGGGTTGATGGGTCCGGCTCAAGTAGCTATGCATACTGTGCCCGGCTTCGTGAGCGAGAGTGAACGCATCGTTAAGTGTGTCGTGGTAATTGAGCAGAATATAGGGCATGCTGTCGTAACAGCCGCTCGAATAGGCGCCCGATCTTTTCCGGTTCGTCTCATAGACATCGACCCAACGCTCTTGGACAAGCCCTTGGCGCAAGGTGTTTTGGTATTCTGTTCCTAAAAGGGCCACCGATTCGACAACTGCCTCACAAGCCTCTTTGTAGGACATAGAGGTCTCCTCCCCTTCGATCATCTCTACGTGCAGATCATAAGGGTGAATGGCGTCGAGTTTTAGAACCTCTTTGCGCAGCCGGATGTAATGGTGCATCGCAGGGAGCTGGCTTTTTACAGAGCGGATAAGCTGGGTATAAACCTCTGTATCAATGTTGTTCGAAAAAAGAGCCGCCTCCAAACAACCGGTAAATTTTCTTGCTTTGGCTTGGAAAAGATGGCCTTCTACTTGTCCTTGAATTAGTTCACAGAGCGTATTGACATGCCCTTCAAACCCTTGATGCAAGTGGAGAAATGCCGACTTGCGCAAAGCGCGATCGGGCGAACGCAAATACAGAAGGTAGGAGCCGTTCGTCAATGGGAGTTCTTCCCCTTTTGCGTTAATGGCCGGCTTGAATACCATATCGGCATTATTCAATGCGGAAAACGCCCGCTGAGACGTTTCGAGGGCCTTGCCGCTCATCGCGAGGAGTTCTTCTTGGTCGGGACTTAACGTATGGGCTCTTCTACGACCCACCTTTTCGAGATAAAATTTGTATTCTTTGAGAGTTGGATTAGCTGCGAGTTGTTTAAATTCCGCTTCGTCCATCCGGAGAAGTTCAGGCTCGATCCAGGACGTTTCGAGCTGGAAATCTTGCATCAGCATAGTCGCTACGCCATAATTGCTTTTCGCCCTATCATTACCGAGATCTTCGTCCATCCGCAGGTGGGCATAGGTATAGATTTTGGACAATTGCCGATCGAGGGAAAATAGGCGCTCGAAGATCTGGGCTAAGGTGGCTGGCTCAGATAAACGCCCTTTATAGCTTGCTAAATCGGGCCATCGGGGGCTCCCTTCGGAGCCTTTTAGTCGCTGTAAATCCTCTCCCCAATTCTCATCAGAAGGGTAAAGAGCCTCCACATTCCATCGGTCTTGAAGAGCCACTTCGGCTCGAGCTTTCGGCATCGAATCCTCTAGTTGTAAGTGTTTGACAGTCAGCGACTCCGAACTCACTGGCAGCGAGAGGAGGGAGAAGCTTAGCAATTGGGTAAATATTCTGCTAAATTTTGTTGCAAAAAATCGCATGATCGAGTATAGTCCTTTCTAGATTTAAATGAACGACGCGCCGTATAACTCTTTGAGCAAAAGGCGCAAATAACCAGGAGAAAAACCATGGCCCAGCAAGCGGAAAAAAAACTCACGCTGAAACCGTTAGGCAACCGCGTTCTCGCACAGCGGTTGGAACAACAAGAAACTCTCAAAGGGGGCATCATCCTCCCCGATTCTGCTAAGAAAAAACAGGAAACGGCCAAAGTCGTCGCCGTCGGACCTGGTCGGAAACTCGATGATGGCAAGGTCATCCCCGTTCCCGTAAACGTAGGCGATGTCATCCTGATGGACAAATACTCCGGGCAGGAAGTGACGATTGACGACGAGGAATACATGATCCTCAAAGGCGACGATATCATTGCTATCATTGAACAATAAATTTTAAGGAGATTCCTGATATATGGCACCAAAAAACATTAAGTTCAAGGAAGAGGCTCGCCAGAAAATTTTAAAAGGCGTACGCACGCTGGCCGCCGCTGTGAAAGTCACCCTGGGTCCTAAGGGACGAAACGTCGTTATCGACAAAAAATTCGGCTCCCCTCAGATCACCAAAGACGGCGTGACCGTTGCTAAAGAGATCGAACTCGAAGACCGCCACGAAAACATGGGCGCACAAATGGTTAAAGAGGTCGCTAACAAAACAGCCGATAAAGCAGGAGACGGCACAACAACCGCCACTGTTTTAGCTGAAGCGATCTATAGCGAAGGGCTCCGCAACGTAACAGCGGGCGCGAATCCCATGGATATCAAACGGGGAATCGAATTTGCGGTCAACCTCGTGGTCGAAGAGCTAAAAAAACTCAGCAAACCGATCAATGACTCTAAAGAGATCGTCCAAGTAGCGACCATCTCCGCCAACGGCGATACCGAAATCGGCGCCATCATCGCAGAGGCCATGGCTCGCGTAGGAAAAGATGGGACGATCACGGTAGAAGAAGCGAAAGGCTTTGAGACAGTGCTGGAAGTTGTGGAAGGGATGAATTTCGACCGGGGTTACCTCTCGGCCTATTTCGTCACTAACGCCGAGACGCTCGTTGCCGAATATGAAAACGCCCTTGTATTGATCTATGAAAAGAAGATCTCTTCGATGAAAGAGTTCCTCCCTATTCTACAAGCGGCCGCTGAATCGGGCAAACCTCTCTTAATCATCGCAGAAGATGTTGAAGGGGAAGCTCTAGCAACTCTCGTCGTCAACCGCCTCCGCGCTGGCTTAAAAGTGATCGCGGTAAAAGCTCCTGGCTTTGGTGATCGACGTAAAGCGATGCTCGAAGATATTGCGACTGTCACAGGTGGTAAATTCATCAGCGAAGATATCGGGCTAAGCCTCGATAAAGTTACGATCGACATGCTCGGAAAAGTGAAAAAAGTGATCGTCAAGAAAGAGGACACTACGCTGGTCGACGGCGCAGGCGACAAGAAAGAGATCCAAGATCGGATCACCCTCTTGAAGCGGCAAATCGAAGAGAGCACCTCTGACTACGAGAAGGAAAAACTCCAGGAGCGCCTAGCAAAATTAGCAGGCGGCGTTGGTGTAATCCGCGTTGGAGCTGCGACTGAGATCGAAATGAAAGAGAAAAAAGATCGTGTCGACGATGCGAAAGAGGCCACTCGAGCAGCTGTTGAAGAGGGTATCCTTCCTGGCGGCGGCACATCGTTAATCCGTTGCCTGCCCGCTTTAGAGAAGGCGATCGCAGGTCTTTCTGGCGATATGAAAATTGGCGCAGAGATCATCGTTCGCGCTCTCAGCTATCCGCTCCGCCAAATCGCGGAAAACGCAGGTAAAGAGGGCTCGATCATCGTCCAAAAAGTGGCTTCTATGGGAACCTACGAGGGGTACGATGCGCGAGAAGATCTCTTTGTGAACATGATGGAGAAAGGGATTGTGGATCCGACGAAGGTCGTCCGATGCGCTCTCCAATTCGCCGCATCGATTGCAGGACTTCTCCTCACGACAGAGGCGATCATCACAGACGAAGCGCAGGAAAAACCCGCAACGGCCCAAGCCGGCGCGGATATGGATTACTAATCCTTTTTGTCCCTAACTTTGTAATCGAAGACCTCCGAGAAGTGATTCCCGGAGGTCTTTTTTTTATCTAGAATCGAGGCGTGGTTGTGAGAGCTCTTCGTTTTCCGTGCCGAACAGGCGCAGAGGCGAGAGGTACTTTTCCAACACCTTCTGCGGATTAAACACATCTTGGATATATTGTAAAAGCCCTGCTTGACCAAAGATTTTTCGAATCAGCTCTTTAGTGGGGAACCCTTCCCTACTGTCAATCTCGTCAAACTCCATTCGCCCAAATGTCTTAGTTGTGGGCGGCTCAAAGCCAAGCCCCCTAATTTCCACAACGAGATTATTTAAGATGAGTTTATGGATAATCACATCCGATCTTTTTTCCTGTTTGGGCATTCGGGCGGCAATCGCCGTCCAATTATTAGCCGTTCCCAGAGGATTGGAAAACTCAATACTTAAAAAGACATTATCGAGTTCGATCCTATCGATTTCGGTAGGGCTGCCGAATAGCTGACGAAGGCGATATTGGATCTGAGTCATTTCCGATTTAAAGGCGGTTTTTGTTTTAAACCCGGAGATGTTTTTGATAGAAAAATCGGTGATGATGCTTTGCGAAGGGCGAATAGAGATGTCTTTTATCGAAACACTTACCCCCATTTTCTCGGAGAGATAGGAAGCAATAAACGGTGTTTTAGTAAACCAAAAAAACAGACAGAGTCCAATAAGAACTAACAAAACTACCTTCCACCAATGCCTTTTCATTTGTATTTCCTCTTTTATACCGATTCTCGAACTAACTTGTGTATACCTCTCGTGATTCAAGAATCACGGGAGGTATATAATATTGCTCCTAATACAAACCCGATATTTAAGCAAGATCTGAGGAAAGTAAGCTATACTGCGCGCGGCTAGCTTCGTAACTTTTTGAGACCTTAGAGTGACCTAGGTTTCAACGATCGTTCCTCGGCCATATTGCGACAATATGGCTNNACGAATCTAACCGCGCACAGTATAATCGGCCAAGAATTGGCGTTTCAAATTTTGTGGCTCTTTGTTAAGCTCACCTCTTATGCGCTGGATTTTTCTTTTGTTTGTTTCCTTCTCTCCCCTTTTCGCTAAACCTTCACAGGTAATTTTAGTTCGACATGCGGAGAAGTCGGCGTCAAACCAGCACCTTTCTTTGCGAGGCAGACAAAGAGCTGCAGCTCTTTGTCCCTATTTTCTAGGCTCCCCAACCACACTCCAATTTGGCACCCCAACGGCTATATACGCCATGAAAGTCAATAGAGACCCTGCCGCATTAAGCTGTCAACAATCGATGCTCTGCTTAGCGGAAGAGCTCGACTTACCCTTGCAAAATAGTTACGGCNNGAAAAATGGTTTTGATCTGCTGGTCCAACAGAGAGCTGCCCCACATCGCGTCCCTCCTAGGCGCTACTCGAGCTCCCAAAAAATGGCCCGACAATGTGTACGACCGTCTGTGGATCATCAACTTATCAGAAGGTGTCACGACCGAAAATACGCCCCAAAAACTCCTCTACGGGGATTCGAATCGTTAACTCAACTTTGCAACTTTTTTAGCCC
>PLXF01000035.1 GCA_003151315.1 Parachlamydiales bacterium | reverse complement strand
GGTTCAAATCCTGTCACCCAGATTTCTTTTATATCAGCGACTTACAACAAATATTGCGTTCAAGAAATATCCGAAAAATCGCCCGTGTGGCGGATGGCTCCTCGATGCTTAAAACTGAGCCCTAAAGTTGAGACACGATTCCGAGGTTAATTTCATCAATCACCTCCTCGATATTTTTTGGCAGGACTAGCTCCTTGGCGATGTCGCCAAGGCCGTTTAGATGAGCTGTCCAGAGTTGTTGAAGCGATTTTAGTCCGGCAGAATCGAATTGGATGAGTGAGAGGGAGGTCCCTCTGTTCTTGAAGGTTTTTGCCATATCCTCTTTGAGTTTTTTCGATTCGATTAATCCCTTACTACGCACTAGAAGAAGGAGATCATGATAGTCCTTCATTCGACTATTTTTTGATCCCTTGGATAGAACTGTTTCTAACTTTTCGGCGAAAATAGTCTCGACTGGATAGACCAGAAGAGAAACCGCATCCTCAAAGAAAGGCTTCCCTCGGTACTGAAAAAGTTTTATTTCCCGATGTTGCGATTCCACTACGTCGCCCACTCCCACATCGATATGAATTTTATCCTTCATTTTCGCAAAAAGAGTATTGAATGTGATCCGATATCCTGGATAATCCATATGAGGCTGAGATAGCAACTCAACGCCTGCAGAAGAGAACGTGAATCCATCATCTAGGGAGATCGCGGCAATCTCCTTACAGATCTCTTCAAGAGTTCCCCTCTCCGCTTTCATTCAAGTGAGGAGAAAACCCCCTTTGAAGATCAGTTTATTGGCATGGGCAGAACTCCCCAGCCGAGTAAGAAATCTTTCCAAAAGTAGCTGTTTCCAGCACGAATTGAATGGAATGCCTTTTTCTTTGGCGATCGTTTGAAGCCGACTTTTCAGGGCTTGTTCGTTAATCATGTGGTCACACTCAGCAGATAAGGGGTAATATCAAATCGGAGCTTCTTAGCATACGCCTCCAGCTTTACAAGGTTGAGACGATTTTTTCCGCCTTTAGCGATGGCCGCTTTCAGCGCCTTGATCGCAGTCTCACGACTCAGAAGACGGAAGGCATCCACAATCGTTCTCTCCCGGTCGAAAATGGGAATAGACAGACTTTCGATTTCAATCTCTGTTTTTCCTAGTTCCAGGTTTCGGAAACGGACGATTTTGATTTGACGGGAACTCTTAGCTGTAGTCCCATGCCGGATGCCGATCCAATGCTGGCGGGGCAGCTCTTCTGTCAGATCGTAAAGAGCCAGGGCCGATATGAGGCAAACGACCCCGCCGGGAATAGAGGAGGCTACCTCTGCTAGGTCATTCCACTGGGCAGATGAAGGACCTTCATACTCAGCCCCCCGATAGAGCCCTCGGGCAATTCTTTTCAGCCTACCTGTTTTGACGTAATAGGCTAGGACCTCTGAAGATACCCCAATAGCTCGAGCCTCCTTCGACGTAAAAAAGGGCTTTTTGAGGAGGGGGCGAAGAGCTAGAAGATAAGTTTTTGGTCTCATTTCTTTAATTTAGTAAAAACGCCCAATACATTCAAGTGGGTTTTATTTCTAAGTTAAAATCCAGTAGGCTGTGAACTTCTAGACAGATCCGAAAACGTCTCTAGTTTTGAAGCTATCCCATTTGTTCAATAGGTTAAAACTAACCATCTAAAGATCAAACTATATATCAGTCCAATTCAAAATCTGAATCAGAGTCGCTATCGCTCCTCGGGATAGCAGTTTCAATGGAAATGTCCAGATTCATTTTCAATACGTCCATTTCTTGCCTTTCGGGAGCTGTTAAATAGTAAAACTCATCGGAAAAAGGGGGAGAAGGATTTGTACAACAGGTGAAAATAGGGTTAACCGCTTTCTTAACCAAATCGATTTTTGTTTCGGTAACGCAATCGGAGGTCCAACATTTAATCCAATGATGGCATAGACAAGGACAACAAATAGCCACTGGACAACAGAGTAGAGAAGCTAAATACGAAGGGACAGAAACTGGGAAAAGTAGAGATGAAGTTGTTCGAATACAACATTTTCTTTTACCCATGATCCCTTCAAGTTCTGCTATTCTCTCCCGATTGCGATTAGTCCATGCTGCCGGACTAATAGGACGAAATAAATTAACCATACGATCTCCTTAAAAATTGAGAAGAGATTAACTTTCAAAGCCATTCTGGTAAAGAAATTTTTAACTAGATGGTGCGCATGAAAAAGTGGGAGCTAAGAGGCTCCCACTCGATAGTAGCAAAAGTCGTTTTCTAGAAATGAACCCCGATCAAGAATTTAGATCCGAAGACGTTTTGTTGTTGAGAGAAGTCTAGACGCGTCCAATAAGGCTCTATCTGAAAAGTCCAGGTCCCAGCGGGGTTGAGATTCCAAATCATGGGCATGCCAATATCAACTCCCCATGGATAGGAATACTCAGATACGTTTATATCGTGGTTCTTGAATTCCTCGTAAGAAAATATTGACTTGAAGATTTTGAAATTAAATCCCAAGCTGAAGGTTGTGTTGATCGGAAATTTTGAACGGAGCCCCGTTGACAAATAGGCCCAGCCTTCTTGAAAACCTCTGTTGTTTGGCGCACTACCCAAAGCGTAAATCCCCAGCCCTAGAAATGGACTAATGAAAAGATCTTTCGGAAACAACGTGTATCCAAAACGGAGATCGAAGTTACCGTATATAATATCTTGATTACTAGAATGAACCAACTGACCTTCTTGTGAAGCTTTGAAATACGCGGAAGAGACCATAGAAAGATAGTCGACTCCAGCGTAAAAGGATCTCGGATTGAGATATTCATATCCTAAACGAAGCCCAGCAAAATTTTTATGTCCTTTTATATGGACATTTTTGACATGGGTGTCGACTGAAATATAGGTAATTTCAGGGCCAAAATAAATTTGATGCGATTTGGAAGATAGGGGTTCATGGCTGTAAACAGCCGATGCAAAGAAAAGAAGTGTAGCCAGTATGCTAAGATGTTTTTTTGTCATGTAATCACCTGTTAATTAAGTACATTTTTTGCATCGTCGAAGAGTTCTTTGGTTTCTTTTAGCAAGCCTAGAATTTCCTTGGCCTTTTTCAAAATATGTTTCCACCTCTTGATAAACTTCGAAGTGCTGCTTAGTTGCGCAGTGGGGGGCTGAGATCCAGACTCAAAAAACTCCCAATCATGATCTCCAAACGAGGCAGCAGAGTTCCGTGCATAGGAAGGAAGCTCGTCAGAAGCTAACTCAGACACAATAGATTGGAGAGCAATTTGAATTTCTTCAGACTTGGCGAATGTCGAGATTCCTCTCATGAAAGCTAGGGTCTCTTGATTTTCTTCCTCAGTCATCGAAAACTTTTCGGTGATTTTATCCTGAAATTTTTCATCGAGGTTATGATAAAGAAAGTTTAGAAGGCTTCTGGCTTCTTGTTGCAGGCCAAGCTTATCGCAGCCAATTATCTTGCAGAAAACAATAAGAAAATCAGTTTCGTTCCAATTTTCGTTTAACCGATCGCGTTGAATAAGAAGTTGATCTAGCTTCTCTAGCCCAGCGAGCGGATTGTTTTGAGAAAAATTTATAAGTACATTAGCAATAGTATTTTCTGCTGAGGTTTCCCCTAGGCTCTCATAAATAAAAGGAGATTCGTCGGCTTGATAATGCGCCGAAGTATTGAATGCAAAAAGAGTGGAAGCGTATATTCCGAAACTTATTCGGAATTTATTCATTGGATTTCTCATATAATTTTCTACGTTTAAAGTGGTTTTAAAAAATTCACTATGCTAGAATTTTGACCATTTTGGGGGCTCGGGTTCAATACATATTGAAATATGCAACACCTTCCAACCTGACTTTCAAAAATCTATTCACATAGTGAAATAAACACTTTATCGATAACTGATATTTTTTACAAATAAACTTTACTTCTTGAAAATTAAAAAAAGTATTACTAAATACAGATGAATTAAAATTATTGTTTACCATAAGTTTTATCCATTTCAAAAAGTAACATTTCAGACACTCCCTCCATATATTTACTCAAGGATGTAGCAAAGTTTTTAGGTTCATATTCTTCATCATGTTAAGCTAGAGCTTAATGAAATGGGAAAACATCCTCTATGCTACTGACTCTTTTCGCTAGCCTCTCTCTTTCTTTCGCCTCTCATCCCCTTTTTGAAATGACTCTAGAAGAAAAAGTGGGGCAATTATTGATGGTTCAATTCACGGGAGAACTGGCGAATGAGGAGGCCCGAGTCTTGATCCAGGACACCCACGTTGGCGGAATTATCTATTATAATTGGTCCAATGGACTCCATAGCCCGAAGCAAGTGCAATCGCTCAGCTTAAGTCTGCAAGAATTGACTAATGGCAATCCACATCCTATCCCCCTTTTTATTGCCATCGATCAGGAAGGGGGCGCCATCTCTCGATTACAGCAGGGATTTAGCCACTTTCCAGGAAATGCAGTAGTAGGAAATACCGGAAATCCTCAGCTCGCGAAAGAAATAGCCTTCACTGTTGGCAACGAACTACGCGCTGTGGGCATTAATATGAATTTGGCCCCCGTGGTCGATGTGAATAGCAATCCTCAAAATCTGGTAATAGGAGCCCGCTCCTTTAGCGATCAACCACAAATAGTGGCAGCTTTTGGAGAACAGGCGCTTCAGGGCTATAGAGAGGCTCACGTGCTCGCGACTCTAAAACATTTCCCGGGGCATGGGGATACAACCGTAGATTCACATGCCGATTTACCTATCGTACATAAGTCCTTAAGTGAGTTAAAAAAGGTAGAGTTACTTCCCTTCTCCCAATTAGCCTCTAGCGCAGAGGCGATAATGACGGCCCACATTCTTATCCCCGCTTTCGATACCGAAAACTGCTCTACCCTTTCTGAAAAGACTTTGCGATACTTAAGAGAAATTATCGGCTTTCAGGGACTGATTGTGTCAGACTCTCTTATTATGGAGGGGGTTTTGAAACAATGTGGGACTGTAGAAGAAGCGGCCATCCAAACGCTACAAGCAGGGTGTGATTTACTGATCTTGGGGGGCAAGTTACTCATAGGCGAAAAGAGAGGTTTTGAACTACGCTTGAGTGATATTCAACGCATTCATCGCGCCCTTATTGAAGCGGTCCAATCGGGTCGTATTACAGAAGCTCGAGTGGATCAAGCGGTAGAAAAAATTCTAAATCTAAAAGAGAGGTATAAATGAGATCTTATGTAATAGCCTTTGTATTATCTCTTTTCTCTTTAAGCCGGGCCTTCTCTCTTTCTATAGCGGCTGAAGATGCCCAAAAAGTTGCTGAGAACATTTGGAAAAATGAGTGTGCCGGGACTATGGAGGGGCTAACTCATTGGAACAAGGGGGAAAATTTCGCCTCATTAGGAATAGGCCATTTTATCTGGTTTCCTACGGAGACAAAAGAGCCCTTCCAAGAAACTTTTCCCGCTCTACTCCACTTTCTTCGCAAACAAGGAGCCGCATTACCCAATTGGCTTAACAGCTCTTCCGGCTGTCCTTGGCAATCCCGAGAGGCTTTTTATGCTGATATCCACAGCTCCAAAATGGAAAGTTTGCGCCAATTTCTCTTTGATACCCGCAGTTTACAAGCAATTTTTATAGCGAATAGGCTTGAGGATGCCCTTCCTCAGATGATGGAGAATTGCTCTCAAAAAGAAAAAAAAGGAATAACAACTGTGTTTAATCGCCTATCCCAAAAGCCTGATGGATTATATGCTCTTTTGGATTATCTAAATTTCAAAGGCAGCGGCACCTCTCCGAAGGAAAGATACAAAGGACAGGGATGGGGGCTGTTACAAGTTCTTAAGCGGATACCTCCATCTTCAGAAGATCCTCTCATCGATTTTGTGCAATCAGCTAAAACAGTTCTTATACAAAGAATCGAAAATTCTCCCCCTGAAAGACATGAAGAACAGTGGCTCAAAGGGTGGCTAAATCGGCTTGATACATATACCGCGCCCGCTTAGGTTGTGTGGATTTTGATGGTCTCAGAGTGGTCCAGGTTTCGACGATCGTGAGGAGTGCTGTATTGCAACAATACAGCGACGGGGGATCGTTGAAAGATGGGCCGATCTGATGGCCGCAAAAATTCACACAACCTAAGCGGGCGCGGTATACCTCTCGTGATTGGCTCTTCCGATACACTACTTAATACCGCTTGCAAAACCTCTTCTACCTCGGTTTTTCGGATACATGACATCGCTTTGCATCCGCGACTATTCAAACAGAGGGCGCAAGGGACAGCATGTAAAACAGCTTTACATCTGGAATAAGGAGGCATCCACATAGAGGGTGGATTGATTCAATGGACACGCGCAAATTCCGTCC
>PLXF01000003.1 GCA_003151315.1 Parachlamydiales bacterium | reverse complement strand
CGCCGAGTTCGGCTTCTTTGGCGTTGAGGTATAGACACGAAGACAAACGCCACGCTTCTGAGGACAGGACTTGAGTGCGGGACTCTTCGTCTTCGCGTGCGCCAGCTGGCGACCTTTTCTGACTAACTGATTAATCGTTGGCATTAGTACTTCACTCTCATCTTCGGCCCAGTTTGACTGCCTTACTCAACCCTTCAAGGGCAAAGCCGGTCGATTGTAGTGAGCATCGGTCGCGGTGTCAAGCCTTCATCACCACCGCATGCATTATGAGCGAGCAGGCTCACCCGATCCCGCTGCTACGCCCTCGTGCGTAAGCACCGCAACATCTCCCTGACCAACAATTACGGGCTCAGGCTTGGGACTAATGACAAAGGTGTCCCGATACTCTTCGAAGCCGGTTCCAGCTGGAATCAAGCGACCGACGATGACATTTTCTTTTAGGCCCAACAGATTATCAACGCGCCCGTTGATCGCAGCTTCCGTCAAGACACGCGTGGTCTCCTGGAATGAGGCTGCCGAGATAAAGCTATCCGTAGTCAATGCTGCCTTGGTAATGCCAAGTAGTACCGGCTTCCCAAGACCCGGCTGCCCACCCTTAGCCAGCACTCGCTCATTCTCTTCGTCAAATAACATCTTGCTGACTTGACTGCCGGGCAAAAACTCTGTATCGCCAGGATCTTCGATTCTGACCTTGCGCAGCATCTGCCGCACAATGATCTCGATGTGCTTGTCGTTGATCGTTACACCTTGTAGCCGATACACATCCTGCACTTCATCGACGAGATACTTTTGCAACTCGTTCGGGCCCAGCACATCGAGGATGTCGTGCGGATTGGCCGATCCATCCATCAACGGCTCACCAGCCCTAACCCAATCACCCTCGTGCACATTCACGTGCTTACCCTTAGGAATAAAATATTCCTTCACATCGCCCATCTTGTTATTGACCAAAACTTTCCGCATGCCCTTCACGAAACCATCGTATGAGACTTCGCCATCGATCTCGCTGATGACGGCCGTCTCCTTTGGCTTTCTGGCCTCAAACAACTCGGCCACGCGAGGCAGACCACCCGTGATGTCTTTCGTCTTGGTCGTCTCTCGCGGAATCTTGGCTAACACATCACCAGGATGAACCTCCGCACCCTTTTCAACGAAGATATGCGCGCCGACCGGAAGCAGATAGCGAGCCACGTTTGCCGCCGCTGCAACCTTGGCGGTTTTCCCACTGGTATCCTTGATCGACACACGTGGACGCAGCGTTGCGCCACTGTGCTCGACGATGACCTTACGGGAAAGGCCGGTGACTTCATCAAATTCTTCCTTCATGGAGACACCTTCGATAATGTCTCCATACGCCACCTTACCGCCGACCTCAGTGAGGATGGTCAGTGAGTACGGATCCCACTCGACCAATTTCTGTCCCACCTCAACGCGACCACCATTTTTAATCTTGATCTTGGCACCGTAGACGACGCCGTACTTCTCGCGCTCACGCCCTGTCTCATCAACAATGGCAATCTTGGCGTTCCGATTCATGACGACCCATTCGCCATCCTTATTCTGAACCGCGATCCCGGCGTTATTGAAGTCGGCATTCTTCTTGGCATCGAAGCTCATAAACTTGATGGTGCCGGCATGCTTTGCTTCGGTCACCGTCTGCTCAACCACTTTACTCGCCGTTCCACCGATGTGGAACGTCCGCATGGTCAGCTGCGTTCCAGGTTCACCGATTGACTGTGCGGCAATGACACCAACGGGCTCGCCTTTTTCAACCAACCGCCCGCGGGCTAAATCGCGCCCATAACAGGAGCGACAGACTCCACGGCGTGACTGACAGGTCAGCACCGAACGAATCTTAACGTGGTCAACCGCAGCTTCCACGATCGCCTTTGTCCGGTCCTCGTCAATCTCCTCATTGAACGACACAATGATCTCACCTGTTACCGGATCACGAATGTCTTCGGCGGCCAACCGTCCCAACACACGCTCTTCGATCGGCTGAATGATTTCGCCCCCCTCGACCAATGCGCTCACAGTGATGCCATCAGTAGTGCCACAATCGATCTCGTTGATAATCACATCCTGTGCGATATCCACCAAGCGACGCGTGAGATAACCGGAGTTTGCGGTCTTCAACGCCGTATCGGCCAACCCCTTACGGGCACCGTGCGTCGAAATGAAGTACTGCAACACCGTTAATCCTTCACGGAAGTTGGCGGTAATCGGAGTCTCGATGATTTCACCGGACGGCTTCGCCATCAATCCACGCATACCACCCAACTGGCGGATCTGCTGCGAGCTTCCTCGAGCACCGGAGTCCGCCATCATGAAGATTGGATTGAAGGACTCGGCCTTGCTCGGATCGCCACCCGCGCCCAATTCCTTCATCATTTCATTGGCAATCTGTTCAGTCACATGAGCCCAGATGTCGATCACCTTGTTATAGCGTTCGCCGTTGGTGATCAACCCCTCGGCATACTGCCGTTCGATCTCCGCGACCTCATGCTGAGCCTTCCCCAGCAATTCTTGTTTTTTTGTCGGAATATGCATGTTGTCGATGCAGATCGAGATGCCGGCACGTGTGGCATACTCGAACCCCGTGTCCTTGACCTTATCGAGGAACGTGACGGTCTCACGGTGACCGCACTGGCGATAGACGGTGTCGATGAGCTTCGTCATTTCCTTCTTGGTCATGAGCTTATTCGCGTTGGCGAACGGCAATCCAGGAGGGAGCACGTCCGACAGGATGACTCGCCCGACGGTGGTCTGAACGAGGCTCCCCTCGATCCGCACCTTGATCCGCGCATGCTCTTCCAGTTCTCGCGAGTCAAACGCAATTCGCACTTCCTCCGGCGAACCGAACACTTTCCCCTCACCCTTGCAGCCCGCGCGCTCTTTGGTCAGCCAATAACAGCCGAGCACCATGTCCTGCGACGGCACCGCAATCGGCTTGCCGTTGGCGGGCGAGAGAATGTTATTGATCGACATTAGCAGCACGCGTGCCTCGACCTGCGCTTCGACCGACAGCGGAACGTGGACCGCCATCTGGTCACCGTCGAAGTCAGCATTGAATGCGGCACAGACCAGCGGATGCAGCCGGATGGCCTTGCCTTCAACCAACACGGGGTCAAACGCCTGGATACCGAGGCGGTGCAACGTCGGTGCACGGTTCAGCAGTACAGGATGATCGCGAATCACCTCGTCAAGCACGTCCCACACTTCCGGCCGTTCTTTTTCAACCAAGCGTTTGGCACTCTTGATCGTAGTCGCCGCGCCTCGTTCCTCCAGCTTGTGGAAGATAAAAGGCTTGAAGAGTTCGAGCGCCATCTTCTTGGGTAACCCGCATTGATGCAGCCGCAGCTCTGGTCCCACGACGATGACGGTTCGGCCCGAATAATCGACCCGTTTACCGAGTAGGTTTTGGCGAAAGCGTCCCTGCTTTCCCTTCAGCATATCGCTCAACGATTTGAGCGGCCGCTTGTTGGGTCCACGAATCGCGCGACCGCGACGGCCGTTATCGAAGAGCGCATCAACTGCTTCCTGCAACATCCGCATTTCGTTTCGGATAATCACGCCTGGCGCCTTTAGTTCGATCAGCCGCTTCAGCCGATTATTCCGATTGATGACGCGGCGGTACAGATCGTTCAGATCCGATGTCGCAAAACGTCCGCCGTCCAGCGGCACGAGTGGGCGCAATTCCGGTGGTAGCACCGGGATCACATCCATGATCATCCACTCGGGCATGTTTCCAGACTTGCGGAAGGCCTCGATAACTTTGAGTTGTTTCGCATACTTTTTCTTCAGCGCTGCGGAAGCCGACGTCTTAGCCTTAGCCTTGATCTCATCCCACTTGGCATTGATGTCGATTTTGCGGAGCAACTCCCGAATGGCATCGGCACCGATACCGACTTTGTAGGAACCGGGGCTGTATCCAGATTGGAGCGAGCGAAGCTTTTCCTCCGAGACCAGCTCCTTCTCCGTCAAATCTGTCGATCCTGGATCGACACAGACATAGCTTTCGAAATAGAGAATCCGCTCCAGCCCTTTGAGGCTCATATCGAGCAAGGTTCCGATCCGGCTCGGCACGCCCTTGNNGCTTGTACTTGCCGCAGTTGCACTCCCAATCCTTGATCGGACCGAAAATCTTCGCGCAAAACAGTCCGTCTTTTTCCGGTTTAAACGACCGGTAATTGATAGTCTCCGGCTTCTTCACTTCACCGTAGGACCACGACCGAATCTTTTCGGGCGACGCGATCCGGATCCGCATCGAATCGAATGAAACCGCATCACGCGGCTTCTCAAACAATGTATAGACGCCTTCCAAAGTAATGACCTCCTCTGATGCCGACCGCTATGGCCGGCACACAAATGGGTTAGTCTTGCGACTTGATCAGTTCGACGTCGAGCCCCAAACTCTGGAGCTCTTTGACCAAGACATTAAACGACTCGGGCAATCCCGGCTCCAGGAACGGCTCACCCTTGACGATCGCTTCGTACATCCGAGATCGTCCCGGCACGTCATCTGATTTCACCGTCAAGAACTCTTGCAGTGTGGAAGCAGCGCCATAGGCCTGCAACGCCCACACTTCCATTTCTCCTAACCGCTGGCCACCGAATTGAGCCTTGCCACCGAGCGGCTGCTGCGTGACGAGCGAATAGGGACCGATCGACCGGGCGTGAATCTTGTCGTCGACCAAGTGGTGCAGCTTTAGGACGTACATGTACCCGACCGTGACGGGGCTGCCGAACATCTCGCCGGTCCGGCCGTCCATCAGCATAGTTTGCCCGCTGGTCGGCAAGTTCGCCTTCTTGAGCAGTTCCTTAATCTCTGTTTCTGACGCCCCGTCGAACACCGGACTCGCCACCTTGATCCCCAGCGCCTTGGCCGCCCAACCCAGGTGAGTTTCCAGAATCTGACCGACGTTCATACGTGATGGCACACCGAGCGGATTGAGCACAATTTCCACGGGCGTCCCATCCGGCAAGCACGGCATGTCTTCTTCGGGCAAGATCCGAGAGACCACGCCTTTGTTTCCATGCCGCCCGGCCATCTTGTCGCCGACCTGAATCTTGCGCTTCATCGAGACATAGACCTTGACGAGCTTGATCACGCCAGGAGGAAGCTCATCGCCCCGCTTCAGACGCCCAACCTTCTCGTCGTATAGCGTCTGAAGGATTTCGATCTGCTCCTTCGCCCGCCGCTCGACATCCTCCAGCTCTTTTTGCTCGTCAGGATCGCTCAGAATGATGTATCGGACGGTCTCATCCGGCAACCGCTTGAGAATCTCCGCAGTCAGCTTGCCCTTCTTCTTCAGAATGACATCCCCGCTCTCAGGATCCATCAAGTCACGACCAACCACCTTCCCAAGCAGCAGCTTTCTGATCTTCTTCGTTTTTTCTTCATCGATGATACGGAGCTCCTCGTGGTGATCACGCTGGAGCTTCATCGCATCTTCGCTTTCGATACTCTTAGACCGCTCGTCCTTATCGAGCCCCTTGCGCGAAAAGATCTTTACATCGACGACGATGCCCTCGACGCCCGGCGGCACCGTTAACGAGGTATCCTTCACATCTCCGGCTTTTTCACCGAAGATGGCCCGCAGCAATTTTTCTTCCGGCGTGAGCTGGGTCTCGCCTTTCGGCGTCACCTTCCCAACCAGAATATTTCCAGGCTTCACCTCGGCTCCGATACGGATGATCCCGCTCTCGTCGAGATCGCGAAGCGCTTCTTCTCCGACGTTCGGAATGTCGCGAGTAATGTCCTCTTTCCCCAACTTGGTATCGCGGGCCTCCACCTCAAATTCCTCAATGTGAATCGAGGTAAATGCATCCTCCCGCACCAATTTTTCACTCAACAGAATGGCGTCTTCGAAGTTGTATCCACCCCAGGGCATGAAGGCAACGAGAATATTCTTACCTAATGCCAGTTCGCCGTGATCAATGGCAGGGCCATCAGCCAAGACCTGTCCAACTTTCACTGGCTGCCCAAGCCGCACCACTGGGGTCTGCGTGATGGTCGTGCTCTGATTCGATCGCTGGAACTTGATCAGATCGTACACGTCCAAGCCGGCATCATTCCTTTTCCGACCTTCCTTCGAATCGGCACGCACCACGATCCTCGTGGCATCCACGCTTTCCACGACACCAGCGCGCCTGGCTTGCACGACATAGCCCGAGTCACGCGCGACCACGGTTTCCATTCCCGTGCCGACTAACGGAGCCTCCGACTTGAGCAACGGCACCGCCTGACGCTGCATGTTCGATCCCATCAATGCACGGTTGGCGTCGTCGTGCTCCAAGAACGGCACCAAGGCCGTGGCCACGCTCACCACCTGTTTTGGCGACACGTCCATGTATTCAATCTTGTCTGAGGTGGCTGTCACAAAATCTCCGGCAGCTCGCGCCGAGATGGTTTCGGACACCAGGCGACCAGAGGCATCCACTTTCGAATTTGCCTGCGCGATGATGTACTTGTCCCCTTCGATCGCAGAAAGAAACTCGATCTCGTCGGTAACTCTCCCCTTCACCACTTTGCGATAGGGCGCTTCGATAAACCCGAACTTATTGATGCGCGCATAGGTTGCCAGTGACGTGATCAAGCCGATGTTCGGGCCTTCCGGCGTTTCGATCGGACAAATACGGCTATAGTGCGAAGGATGGACGTCGCGAACTTCGAACCCCGCCCGCTCCCTGGTCAACCCACCTGGACCGAGCGCGGAAAGCCGCCGCTTGTGTGTAATTTCTGCGAGCGGATTCGTTTGGTCCATGAACTGAGACAATTGGCTGCTGCTGAAGAACTCTTTCACTGCGGCGACAACGGGCTTCGCATTGATCAAATCGTGCGGCAGCACCGTTTCCATATCCAGCAGGTTCATCCGCTCCTTGATACTTCGCTCCATACGGACCAGCCCGAGTCGGAATTGGTTCTCCAATAGCTCGCCGACCGAACGGACGCGACGATTGCCCAAGTGGTCAATATCGTCCACATGCGCATGCTCATCACCCATTTTAAGGCGGATCACATATTTTAAAGCGGCAATCACATCTTCTTTGCGCAGAGTTACAACGGTTAAATCTTCGTCCTTTGTCTCCATTCCGAGTTTGCGATTGAGCTTATAACGTCCTACGCGACCGAGGTTGTAACGCTTCGGATCGAAAAAGAGGCGCATAATAGCTGATCGGGCGTTGGAAAGGGTGGGAGGTTCGCCGGGTCGAATTTTACGATAGAAATCTTTTAAGGCAGATTCATACGAATCGGTTGTGTCTTTTGAAAGCATCTTGATGACAGGATGAGTCTCATCGGCCTCTTCTGCGATCCGAACGGCCTGAATCCCCTCATCGACCATCCGCTTTAACATAGCAGTGGTGAGCTTTTCACTAGCTTTACCGAAAACCAAACCTGTCTGCTCATCCACCACATCTTCTGCGAGGATTTTACCGACTAGTTTGACAAAGTCTTTTTCTGACTTAATTTTAACTTTAACGGTCTCAAAAAACTCTTCTAAAATATCGGAATCGGTTGAATATCCGAGAGTTCGGATGAATGTGGAGGCCAATATTTTTCGTCTGCGTTTTTTTCGATCGATGTAAATATAAATTAAATCGTTTGTATCGAAAGAAGCCTCAAGCCAGCTGCCTCTGTAAGGGATGATCCGGAAAGAGTAGATCATGGTCCCTTTAGGATGGCGCTCTTGCTCATAGGAGATACCAGGAGAACGGTGGAGCTGGGAAACAATAACCCGCTCGGCGCCGTTAACGATAAAAGTACCTTTGTCGGTCATCACAGGGATTGTCCCCATGTAGACCTCTTCTTCCTTAATCCCTGTTTCGTCTGTAAGACGGAATTTGACTTTTAGGGTTACATTGTAAGTGATGCCGCGGCGAATACACTCTTCAGGTGAATACTTCGGTACGCCTAAATTGTAAGAAAGGTACTCCAAAACGGTTTTCTCATCATACGATTTAATGGGAAAAATTTCGTTGAAAACCTCTTGAAGCCCAATATTTTCCCGCTCATGGGGCAATAGGTGGACTTGGAGAAATTGATTGTAAGATTTTATCTGAATTTCAATCAGATTCGGAAGATCTATGATCTCTTCCCGTTCGCGATAACTCACCCGCTTCGGCGGCTTCTTTAGCATGGATTATGCTCCTTCATCTGAATCGCAGCAAAAATAAAGACAGCAGAAGCCGCACATGCGGCTTCTGCACTCAACTTCTAAGACTTTTAAGGAAAAAAACATCTATCGAGGACCCTTGCGTAGTTTATTGTACGCTACCTCGTTAAAAATTTCAATCTCTTTTACAGTCCTTTCAGAGTAACTTTAGCACCAGCGGCCTGAAGTTTCTTCGCAATCTCATCAGCTTCTGCCTTAGGAGCAGAGGCTTTCAGTTCTTTTGGAGCTCCTTCGACGATATCTTTAGCTTCCTTTAGGCCAAGACCTGTGATCTCTCGAACGGCTTTAATAATGCTGATCTTTTTATCATCGGGTATTGGAGCTTCAAGGGTAACTTTGAAATCGGTTGAATCGGAAACGGCTGCAGCGACAGGTGCAGCAGCAGGCGCCGCTGAAGCAACAGCTGCTTTAACGCCCCATTTTTGCTCCAGAGCGTCTTTTAACTTTGCCATGTCGAGCACAGAAAGTTGGCTCAATTTCTCAACAATTTCATCTAACAGTACTTGACTCACGATATTACCTCATTTTCAATCTTTTGACTTTGTTCCTCTGGGCTGGATAAGGGTCCCGCCATCGCTGCTTCTAGGACGGAAAGCATTTGTGCCATAGGAGCGATGAACAGGCCAATCAGCGCTGCCCTCATTTCGTCGATACCAGGAAGCTTGGACAACATTTCAAGCTCAGAACCAGGCATAATTTTGCCTTCGATCTGTCCGCAAAGAACTTCCAGGATCTTCGATCTTTCTTCAGAAAATTTGAAGACCATCTTGGCTGTGGGCATGTAGTCGTCTTGAGAGACAAACACAATGCCTACGTGGCCATTTAAGAGCGACTCATCGATTTTAATGCCCGATTGCTCCGCGGCTTTCAAAAAAACGCGTTTACGCACGACTTCGAACTGACCGCCAAGTTTAGACAGTTGTTCCCGAAATGCCCACGAGGTATTTGGCTCGAGAGCACTATAACGGGCAACAAACATCGCCTTAGACGCGTCGATCTTGTCTTTGATTTCATTTAAAAGGAGTTGTTTTTCTTTTCTCATTTTGAATCTCCTTTAAGCCAAAGCCAGTGACTGTGTGTCGATCTTTAGTCCGGGTCCCATCGTACTAGATAGGTACATAGAGCGTAAAAATACGCCTTTTGAACTGGCCGGTTTCGCGCGCACAATCGCCTGAAGGAGTGCCTTGAGGTTTTCCACAACGCTTTCTAATTGGAAAGAAAGTTTACCAACAGAGTTATTGATAACACCTGTCTTGTCCACTTTAAATTCAATTTTACCAGCTTTTGCTTCTCTGACGGCTTTCGCGACATCGTTGGTAACTGTACCCGCTTTAGGCGTCGGCATTAAGCCGCGAGGTCCTAAAATTTTCCCCAGTTTTCCCAATTCGCGCATCATATCAGGCGTAGAGATCAGGGCAGTAAAGTTGGTCCATCCCCCTTTGATTTTCTCCAGGAGATCATCGCCACCAGCAAAATCGGCGCCAGCTTCTAGAGCTTCTTTCGCCTTTTCCCCTTTCGCGATTACGACTAACGTAACTTTTTGTCCCGTACCGTGTGGTAGTGATACCGTTCCTCGAACCATCTGGTCCGATTTTTTCGGATCAACGCCCATTTTCAAAGACAAATTTAAAGACTGGTCAAATTTGGTCGGAGGGCACTTTTGCAATAGAGCAACAGCCTCTTCCAACTTGTAGACCTTCGTTCGGTCGATAAGTTTATCCGTTTCGCGCATTCGTTTAGATCGTTTTACCATTTTATCCCTCCACCACATCTACACCCATAGAGCGGGCTGTTCCAATAAACATCTGCATCGCAGCTTCTATCGAAACAATTCTCATATCTTCCGCTTTTTTGAGAGCGAGTTCTCTTATCTGGGAGAGAGTGAGTTTACCCACTTTGTCCCGGTTTGGGATTTTGGAACCCGATTCAAGTCCCAACGCTTTGAGAATCATTCGGGAAGCAGGAGGCTGCTTCATAATAAAGGTAAACGTTTTATCGTGATAGACCGTGATGATAACTGGAAGTATATCGCCAGCCTTATCTTGAGTCTTTGCATTGAATTCCTTGCAAAAAGCCATGATGTTAATACCTGCGGATCCGAGGGCTGGGCCGATCGGAGGCGCTGGATTGGCCTTTCCTGCAGGAATCTGCAGCTTAATTATTTTGACTACTTTTTTTGCCATTTAGCTCCTTTGAGTATAACGAGAGGGGTTTCCTCTCTCCCCTACAGTTTAGTCTACTAGCTAGAGGTATCGGCGGAGACTTGTTCCACCTGCCAAAACTCTAGATCGTCGACTCGAGTGTCCCGTCCGAAAATCGAAACCATGACACTGAGCCTTCCTTTGTCGTGGTGAACCTCGGTCACTGTACCTACGAAGTTGACAAAAACCCCATCGGTAATCTTGACCCGGTCTCCCACATCAACTTTGTGCTTTTGGACAACGCCTTTTTGCCTGTCCTCAAGCTCTTTCATGATGTCTTGTACCTCTTTCTCAGAAAGAGGGNNAAGAGGGGTAGGCCTCTCTCCACCCAGAAAGTCGATAACGCCAGGACTATCTTTGACATATGCCCAAGACTCATCCGTTAGCTCCATCTTGACTAGGATGTAGCCGGGCCACATCCTTTTTTCGCTGATTTTCTGCTGTCCCCTTTTAACTTCAGAGACATTTTCTGTAGGGATTAGAACTTCCTGAACCAGGTCGGACATCCCTTTAGACGGCAAAAATTCCTCGATCGCCTTTTTAACTTTCTTTTCATGGCTGGAGATGACTTGAACGACATACCATTTATGCATATTTCCTCAACCAAAGATCATTTGCACGAAGCTGCCAGCCGCAGTGAATACACCGCGAATCGCCAAATCCACGAGGTAGATGGCAAATCCGAAGACGAAAGTCGCAATAACCACTGCCTTGGTACACAGAAGGAGTTCCCCTTTTGTGGTCCAGGTAACCTTCTTCAGCTCATTTTGAACTTCTCGAAGGAATGACAGCTTCTTTTTTTCTCGCGTTGTGATCGTCGTCATCTCTTAATCCATTTCCCATGCTCCACAAGGAGCATATTACAACGAGTGCGGAGGGACTCGAACCCCCNNGCTGCTCTACCAACTGAGCTACACACCCACACATAGGGAGGGGCTAACCCCTCCCTTCCAAAATTACTTCACAATCTTGGATACAGTTCCTGCGCCGATCGTACGGCCACCTTCACGAATCGCAAATCTCATCCCCTCTTCCATCGCAATGGGGTGAATGAGTTCTGCTTCGATCTCGATGTTATCGCCAGGCATAACCATCTCGGTTCCAGCAGGCAGAGTGACACTTCCTGTCACGTCTGTTGTGCGGAAATAAAATTGGGGTCTGTAACCGGTGAAGAACGGCTTATGACGTCCTCCCTCATCTTTCGTCAAGATGTACACTGTACCCTTGAACTTCGTATGAGGCAAGCACGTGCCAGGAGCTGCTAATACCATTCCCCTTTCCACATCGTTTTTCTCGACGCCTCGGAGAAGAACACCGACGTTTTCGCCAGCAAGAGCTTCATCAAGAATTTTATTGAACATCTCAAGGCCTGTAGCCACCGACTCGCGCGTATCTTTGATACCGACGATTTGGAGCTTATCGTTGACGCGAATTCTACCGCGCTCAACACGACCCGTTACAACAGTACCGCGACCAGAGATCGAGAAAACGTCTTCGATAGGCATCAGGAACGGCTTATCCACTTCGCGCACTGGCGTTGGGATCTTCTCGTCCACTGTTTCCATCAATTTAATGATAGCCTTAACATACTCAGGATCTCCTTCGAGCGCTTTCAATGCAGACCCGCGGATAATCGGTACGTCTTTATATCCTCTAGCCTCAAGAAGCTCATGCAGTTCCATTTCAACGAGTTCGACGAGTTCTTCATCCCCTTTGCCGATCATGTCCATCTTGTTCAAGAACACAACGATTGCAGGAACACCTACTTGGTGGGCCAACAGGATGTGCTCTTTCGTCTGAGGCATAGGACCATCGGTCGCAGCCACAACGAGAATCGCACCGTCCATCTGAGCGGCACCGGTGATCATGTTTTTGACGTAGTCGGCGTGACCTGGGCAGTCGACATGCGCGTAGTGACGCTTATCCGTTTGATATTCAACGTGGGAAGCGTTAATAGTAATCCCGCGCGCTTTTTCTTCGGGGGTATTATCGATCGAGCTGTAATCCCGGAATTTCGCCTGTCCTTTTTCTGCCAATACTTTCGTGATAGCAGCGGTTAGGGTTGTTTTACCGTGGTCGACGTGGCCGATCGTACCGATGTTAACGTGCGGTTTCGTTCTCTGATAATTTTCTTTTGCCATCCTAACTTCCTCCGTAGGGCTCTAGAATTTTTTGTATGCCCAAGATAGGAATTGAACCTACGACCNNCTCTACCACTGAGCTACCTGGGCGTTCGCAACTCTTTCAAAAGAATGAAAGATTAAGGTACCTGGGACAATAAATCAATCATTTTTCTTGGGTCAAATTTTTACTGTAATGTCATCATTTTTGGCGATACGTAATCCTCGCCTTCGTTAAGTCGTAAGGCGACATTTCGACGGTAACTGTATCTCCAGCATAGACTCGTATATTTCGCATGCGCATCTTGCCACATAGGTGGGCAATCACTCGCATCCCGTTCTCTAAGACGACGCTAAAGTGCATATTAGGTAGAAGTTCTTCTACCTTTCCGTCCATTTTGATCGTTTCTTCTTTGGCCATAGGTGTTTCGACTTGGAAATGCTTACAATAAAACAGCATTACCCAGTTTAATGTCAACGGTTTTCCTAGAAATTTACCTCTAAATCGGTTACGATTCTCCATGATGAACACCACCATACAACAAAAAATTTTTGAACTAAAAAAAAGATTTTCGACGCTCAAACCGGGCGAAGAGCGCTACACCGCTATTATGGAGATGGGGCGGCAACTCCCCCCCTATCCTACAGACCTTAAAACCCCCGACCGATTAGTCAAGGGGTGCCAAAGCACCCTCTATCTCAGCGCCGACTACAAAAATGGTAAGATGTTTTTTCAAACCTCCGCCGACGCGTTAATTTCGGCCGGTCTCGCGGCTCTCCTCCTCTTCGTCTACAACGAAGAATCGCCAGAAACCATCCTAACAACCCCCCCCGACTTTTTAAAAGAGTTAGGAATCGACGCCAGCCTCTCCCTGAACCGATCTAACGGCTTGGCTAACATACACTTACGAACGAAGCAGCTCACCCTCCCGTTCTTGTTGAAACCTTAACGATTGTTTGGTATACTCACAGTCGATTTTACAGAGAAATCAGATGATCTCAGTTTCAGACCCAACAGTTCATAAATATTTCACTTTAGATCCGGCCGTGCGAGCCAAAGAGCTGAACAAAAAGGGGTTCACGTTATTCGTGGTCTCTAGAGTCGTCCTGGCAGCTGCTATTGCCCTCGCAGCCGTAGCTCTAATTGCCCTGTACCTAACTATTAGCATCGATCTATCCTTACTTCCCTTCATCATCTCCCTTACAGGCGGCGTGGGTTATTTAGCCGTCTGGGGTGCTATATCTCTCCACAAAAAATCAAATTATTATTTTAAATTGGCAAATATTGAAACCGACATTGAAAAAACAGCTCGGTTAACGAATGCGCAATTCCGAAATATTTTTAATTCAGTCTGCAGAACTATTGGGCCTGAGGGCGAAACAACCTTACGGACAAAATTCGATAACGGTCTAGATGCCTATAAAAAACCAATCGCTCGCCTGTTTTATTGGTTGGAAATATGCTCTAAAGCTAACCCAGAAACTGATCCAAAAGTGCTGCATACAGAAATATACTCTGCTGCATTACAAGCAGCCCTTTGCTTTCAAGTAATCATTAATCCGCAACTCCCCATTTCTGATCTCGAGCAGTTAGGCTCTATCTCCCAAGACCCTACAGATATAAATTATTTTACCTATCAAGAAAAAACCGTGGACTCGGTCCAGTTTCAAGTTATTAAGACGTTGCAAGACGGCACTCAATCCTTATCAACTCGCGCAAAATTATTAATTACGAATTTGGGATACAAAATCGACCATGCTATTGAAGGCGAACCTTTCTATCCTTGCCACCTCAAAGATTGTGAAAATAACAACACCCCGGCACCTGTTCAGATAATGCTCAGCAGAAATTTTGTCCCTAGATTCATGGAGGGTTTAAATACAAAAAAACACCTTGATTACAGAGAACCCATACGCACTCTTAGCTCTCTTTCAAAGATTCTGTTTGATCCTACCCGCCAATTTCTTAAACCACCACGACCGCGAGGCCCCGTCCGTTCTCAGTCTCATTTCAATCTAAAATTGCAATAGCATCCTGCTTACCGCCGACGATCTCCACCTGGCCATCTGGGTGGACATACAGATCGTATTCCAGTCGAACACCAAATTCTTCGGGTAAGTAGATTCCCGGCTCTACTGAAAAGCAAGTTCCTGCTAAGAGAGGTCGGTCGTCGTGCATCTCCANNCTCCAATATTATGACCCGTCCGGTGGATAAAATACTCTCCATACCCCGCCTCTCGAATCACACTCCTAGCCGCCTCGTCTGCCTCCCATCCCATCACTATTTTCTTCTCAGCAAAGCGGGTTTTGATCAGTTCGGTCGCAGCAACTTGAGCCTCTCGGACAATGTGAAAAACCTCTTGCTGTTTGTCAGAGGGGCTTCCCGCAACGCCCACTCGAGTGATATCGCCAAAAATGGATCCAGGATGGCGCTCTTTGGCCCATAAATCGATGAGAATCCAGTCCCCTCGTTGAACAGGACTCGACTCCCTTCTTTGAGGCGCATAGTGGGGATCTGCGCTATGGGCATTCACTGAGACAATCGGCGGCGAATCGGTGATTAATTCGGCAACAGCAAAATCGGCGAGAATTTTTTGCTGCACCTCATATTCGGTTATCCCCTCTTTCCCTTTAAGCCGCTTGGCGATCCACCCCCAAGTGTCTTCTACAATCCGATCTAAGGCTTTGCCGGCGCGGATATGACTTTGCCCCTGCTCTTCGGTTAAAACGGCTGTGAAATGGGGCAAAAAGGGGGCGCTACTCACCACCTCTACACCAAAAGAGCGAACCAGATCGACCGTTCCCGCATCAACCCGCGATGCGTAAGGAATGGAGTTTTTAGGGGAATATTCCATCGCGACCCGACGGCTCCCCTTCACTAATTTCCCCACTGCTTCTTGGAGCGACTGCCAACTTAGGTAAACCCGTTTTTCCCCAGGCCAGCGATCCAAAACATGGCTTTCGATCGCATGGACCAGTTTCACAGGCTCTCCCTGCACAGGAATCCAATAAAAAAAGCGTCGGCTCGTTAACGTGTGAGACGGAATCTCTAAAAATTGGTGGGCTAGAGGATTATTCTGATGAAAATCGTATAAAAGCCAACCATCGATCCCCATCTCTTTTAAATAGCCCTTAGCCTGATCAATCTTAAACATATTACCGATTCAGGGTTTGGATCAGGGCTGCGGCCGCAGAACTGCGCAAATTGGGAAAGGGCTCTCTCAAGGTGCTGATTAAAAAGCTCAGCGCCTCCATTTGGCCAATGCGCCCCATCGCTTCGAGGATCTGCATCTTTTTTTCATGAGTGGCATCGATATAGGCCGTCTGCAGCTCTTTTACAACCGTCTCGTCGCGTCCCATCATCGCTAACACAAGGCACGCCTGAAGACGAACATTGGGATCAGAATCTTTTAATAACTCCCGGACAATCTCTAAAGAGCTCTCATCCCCTTCTTGCAACAAAGTCGCCGCAGCAACGCCCGTGATTCCCCACGATTTTCGTTGAAGAAAGCTCTTAAGCGCGCCCGGAGCTCGAGGATCTTCTACCATCGCCAACAAAGAAACCGTTTCGAGGCGAGTCATATGATCGATCGCTTCTGGATAATTGGGCACCTGGTCAACATGGCGCACTTGACTAGGAGCCAATACAGAGAAAAGCGGATTTCTCCGATTGTCGCGCATCCACATCCTTTTTTCGCTCTGTAAAAACTCATAAATCATATCGCAGCAAGGAGCTATTTCAGCTCGCTGACCCAAAAGGCCGACCGCTACATTGACTCGCACATAAGGATCTGCATTCTCTTTTAACGTCTGTATCCCCAGAGATACAGCCTTCCCTCCCGTTGCAGCAAGCGCCCCTGCGGCAAGCCTTCGATTTTCAGGAAGAGAATCGCTCAGCCAGCGAGCCATAAAAGGCTCCCCAAAAGGGGGATCGATTAAAAGGGCGGCCCAACTAGCCGTAATGGCAACGGCCGGATCAGAATCCTTCAAGGCCCCTTCGATTGCCTCTCGCCCCTCACCCTTTTCCATTTGGTGTCGATAAAACAAACCGAACGCATTTAAAGCAGCTATTCTCACATCGGGATGGGAGTCGCCAATCAGACGGATAATCTCCGACTGCGCTTCTTCAATTTGGAAGTAAGAGGCTAAAGAGCAGGCCAAATGTCTCAATCCTGCCCGATTGCTAGCCGAAAGTTTTTGTAATTCGGGAAGATCGATCTTATCATAAATCCGCACCAGAGCTTCAATAGCAGCTCCCCTCTCCTCAAACGTCGAATGGTCCGAGCTGACATACCCTTGCAATTTCGGTACCAAAGACTTCATTCGCAACGCTCCCGCTGCACGGATCACTTCGAGCCGCACCATCCACACCTTTTCCTCATGAATCAGGCGACTTATCTCGTCTTTAAGCGCTGCATCGGCATAAGAGGTCGACATTTGCACCGCAACCGAGCGGATAATTGCATTGGAATCGCGCATCATCCGCACTAAAATCTGCACAGCCCGCGCATCTTTGGTCAAATAGGCGCCAATTAGCGAGGTGAGACGAACCCCATACTGCATCGATTCCACCCCTTTCTTCAAAACCCCCCAAGAGAGCTCTTCCAAAAGGTAACGATCAACGAGCAGTTCCGGATATTTAACCGAGAGACGATGCCATACGTCGAGCGCCTCCTCATCCATCCGATTGGCCGCTAACGCCTCGATTAAAATAGAACCCGATTCTTTCGAATCGGGAAATCGATTGGCCAATTGGAGCGCCTCTTCTAAAGCAGAAGGGGTGTCGTCAACCAACAGATGGGCCTGTACCCGGCGAATCCCCTCTTCCTCTGAAGAGAGGGCAAACAAGGTCAGTGGAATGAGAGACAAAAAGGATAAAAAGCGCATATTTTTCACTATAAATAGGGAGGCGTATATTATGGAAGAGATGAAAATAGCCGTCTACGATGGAGAGGGAACCTCTCCCACCTTGCGCCCCGCTTTTTTCCCTTTAACCCCACGATTTCTCTCGGCAAAAGAGCTTATCGAGGGTAACTGGGATAGCGATATCCTGATCATACCCGGCGGCCGCGATCGCCCCTATGATGCGGCTCTACGAGGAAAAGGGAACGACCGCATCCGCTCCTTCGTCGAACGGGGAGGGCTCTATATCGGCCTTTGTGCCGGAGCCTATTACGGCTGTGCAAAAGTCATCTTTGATCCCGGATATCCCTTAGAAGTAATCGAAGATCGGGAACTCGCTTTTTTCCCTGGAGCAGCGGTAGGTCCCGCCTATGGATTGGGCACTTATGATTATAAATCGAATAGAGGAGCTAGAGCCACTCTATTGGAAACGGAAAAAAGCTCACTTCACTGCTATTATAACGGCGGTTGTACCTTCGAAGGGGACTTTTCTCGCTGCCACATTATCGCGCGCTACAGCGACCTTCCCCAAAAGCCCCCCGGCATTATCTCGTGCCCAGTGGGCCGCGGCCATGCCATTCTCAGCGGCCCCCATATAGAGACGACCTTTAAGCTACTCAACCCCAACGACCCCTATTTATCCAAAATCATCCCAACACTAAAAGAATCGGAAAGCGCCCGGGAAAATTTATGGAGCCAGCTTCTAAGCCATTCGGCCTAAAACATGACCGCCAATGAGATGAAAATGGAGATGGAAAATCGTTTGCCCCGCGTCGGGACCATTATTCGTTAACAGGCGATAGCCATCAGCAATTCCCTTCTCTTCGGCAATCTGCCGAGCCACCTGAAATACCTCGGCAATTAACGGCCAATCCTCTGCCTCTATGCTCTGGAAATTAGGAATCTCCTTTTTGGGCATCACCAAAATATGGACCGGCGCAATCGGATGGATATCTTCAATCGCCAAAACCCGCTCATTCTCAAACACTTTTTGCGCAGGAATTTTCCCCTCTATAATCAAGCCAAAAACAGTCGACAAAACGTTAACTCCTTTTCAAAGCAATATGTAAAGCGGCGATCGCATCTTCTTTCGTTTCCCAGATAGAAATGAAGCGCCCCTTATGGCAAAAAACCGCCCCCTCTATCCCCGAGATCTTTTGTAAATCGGCCCCATGAAGCCCGGCCCAACTCTCAGGAAGCGGCTTTCTAATTTGCATCCTCTCATGGCTCGTCGGCGGAATCCCCCGCAATTTCCAATGACTTCCCGCAGGCATAATCAAAAACTGCGCCGGATGGACCTCACCCCCCATATCGAAAAAGTTATCCATCCAGGGGATCGACTCCTCAAAAACCATCGCATATCCGGCACCCTGCATCGCTTTTTGCACAATCGATCGACAAGCCATCGTATATTTAAGCCGCTCTCTCATCCGGTCCAAATGCCCCACCACAAAATCAACAGCCCGGAAAAACGCGTCGTTCATTTCGTCAGGAGGACAGTCGTAACCAATAGGCAGAAAGTTAGATACCACCTGAGAAAAAGAGGCCGTTCCCATCTCAAAAGAGGCTTTTCCGTTATCATGAGCATCGACCCCTAAAACAAGGCCCCTATTGTAGTGCTCATAGAGGTGAGGTTCGATCACCGCACACTCTTTCAAATACAAAAGGACCATGCCAGCGCTGCTCATCGATCCCTTATAATCAACCTGATGGTGGTCAAATCGGCGCCGAGCCGGATCGTAAACACCACCCACATCACACACATAATCACATGTTTGTAAAATAGCTAGGTCGCGCGTTCTCTGCACTTTGTCTCGATCAATGCAGTCAAATAGAAGTAAAAGGGAGCAAGCGGTCACCTCGTCGGCATGAAAAGAGCCATCGTGCGTTCCTAAACTGCGGGGTATAATATCCATTTTTTTCTTTTCTGTTAAACCTACCAAGAATATAGTAAAAAAGAATAACGCACAAGAGTCAATATGAAGCTAACAAGCCCCGCTTTTTCTCAGGGAGAAACTATCCCATCAAAATACACCTGCGAAGGGGAAAATAACAATCCCCCTCTCACGATTTCCGACGTCCCTACCGGCTCCCAATCCCTAACCCTGATCATGGACGATCCAGACGTTCCCGCCTACATCCGGCCCGATAAAATGTACGACCACTGGGTTATCTACAACATTCCACCCGACACCCATAAAATCCAAGAAATGGCGAAGCCGCCCGGCATAGAGGGGAAAAATACAGAAGGGAACGCGAGCTATACAGGACCCTGCCCTCCCGATAGAGAACACCGCTATTTTTTCAAACTCTATGCCCTCGACAAAAAGCTCGACCTTCCTCGAGGCGCCACCAAAAAGCAAGTGGAAGAGGCCATGCAAGGACATGTCATTACTAAAACAGAGCTTATTGGCCGATACGAAAAAGTTAATACTTAAAATTAAATAAATTAAAGAAATAATTTACACAATAAAATAAATTTATGAAATTCCCATTCCTGCTATAGTCAAATTTATGGAAAGCTACCTCACCCCCAATCATTACGACCTCGTCACCCCCGACGGCTACATCACCGAAATCAAAACCACCTCAGAATCAAAACGGCTAGCCACAGTAAAAATTGAACGCATCTCCCCCGTTTTTGTCGGCTACGACATTGACCCTCAGCTCATCTATTTCAATATCAAAAGCACTCTGGCTCAACTAGGAATTAATGGAATTGGAATAGAGTATCAATGGGATCGAAAACGAGATAGCGTAATAGTAAGAGTAGAGCTAACCGCTTTAGGCAGTCTGGCCCGAGCGATGCTCGAGCTACTCGTCCCCGGAGCCCATATCGGCAAACTCTTCGCCGCCGATGACCGCCGCCGCGTACGAGACCCCGACTACTTAATGCGGATGTTTGGCAGGTCCGACCGAAAAGGGCGCCCCCTCCTCTCTTTAGGTGGCTTAGAAGGGAGCGGCGATCTCATCTTAGAAAAAATCGACGGCCGCACAGTCGCCTTCGTCTCATTAAAAGAGGGGCTCATCACCTACGAGCCAGAAATCTACGGCTTTCTCCCCACACTCGCCAAAGCGCTCATTGCCAATATGCCTCGCACACGCCAACTTCTCCATCTACACCACCACATCGATACCCACTCCCCACGTCTAGTGCGAGAAGACGAATGCCTCCTCGTTAAAACAGCCCCTCTCCATATCCGTACCGTTTACGGACGCGTCATCGACCCCCTCCTTCCCCAAGGATACCACCACATTTCTGCCAATGTCCTCCAACCCGACACCTACGCCTCAGGGGACATTTATGAACTCTACGGAACGAGCAATCAACTCATCGACGACATCCCCCTCGAGTTTTACACCCTGGAACCCCACCGAGAGCACGTCTTTTTCTCCGACCGAGACCAACTACAAGCCGCCCTCGAAGACAACAAAAGCCTATTCGAAGCCTTCGCTACAGCACCGGGCCCAAAAACACAACTCGCCGCCATTTTCATCGTCAAGGGGACCCAATTAAAAGCCCTAAAACCAGAAGATTGGATCGTTAGAGATTCCCACAAACACGATTTCCCCGGCCTCGCCCACCCCGCTCGCCAAGCGCAAGTCGTAGAAAAATACATCGAACNNAATTGTCAGAGACCCCCATAAGCATGACTTCCCCGGTCTCACTCATCCATCGCGACAAGCCCTCGTTGTAGAAAAATACATCGAACACCAACCCGCGTTCCCTTTCCTCAAAGCAATCGAAGAGGGGCTCATCACCTCCCAGGGAGTTCTCCTAAGCCGCCACTTCCCCACCCCCCTTCTCAAACGGATGCTCCTTAACGATCAGGTCCACCGCTGCCTCAAACGGATCTATTTCCAATACCCTTCCGCTTCCCACGACGGATTTTTCTCGCAAGAAGATCGAGCCATGCTCGTCGACCTCGCCAAATTCGCCATCCCCGTCTTTTGGGTCGACGACAAAACGAATAAAATCCTCCAATACGTGTTCAAAACCGACAAAGAATCGGGGATGTTCGTCCCCCTCAACCTCGTTGAAGAGTTCCGCAAAGCCACCGTGTTTGGCGTCTACGGCTCTAATCTCGCAGAAGGGAATTTCGAACAAGAACTGCGCGACCTATGGGAAGGGGTTCTCAATATGCGCGCCCAGATGCACCATCCCCTCCTCTCCCAAAACACACCCCTCGCCGTCGTCACAGGAGGCGGTCCTGGCGCTATGGAAGTGGCCAATCGCGTCGCCCGCTCCCTCGGCATCCTCTCTTGCGCCAACACCGTCGATTTTCGGGCAAAAGACAAAAGCGTTGTCAACGAGCAGATCCAAAATCAATACATCGACGCCAAAATGACCTATCGCCTAGATCGACTCGTCGAACGACAAGCCGAATTTTATCTCGATTTCCCGATTCTCCTTCCTGGAGGCATCGGAACCGATTTCGAATACACCCTAGAAGAGGTCCGCCGCAAAACCGGAGGATGCCCTCCCAATCCCATTCTTCTATTCGGAGAACCCGACTACTGGCGCCAAAAGCTCACCTCCCGCTTCCACCTCAATCGGGAAACAGGCACGATCAAAGGCTCCGAATGGATCAGTAATTGTTTCTACTGCGTCCAAAACGCAAAACAGGGGCTATCCGTCTATCAGCGCTTTTTCCAAGGGACCCTCTCTATCGGAAAAGAAGGTCGCATCTACGATGACGGCTTTTGTATCGTCGATTAAATGCCAGTTTGTACAGATTTTTACAATATCTTGATCCGCTTATAAACTGCTAAAGTGGCTCGTCAGGCCTACCCTCGCGATTTATAACCAATTGTGGGTCAAGATATTGCAAAACTCTGACAGATACAAAATCTAGTTAAAATCCGTAATTAAAATTGAATTCAAAGTAATGGGTTCTCATCTTGGCAAACTGCCCCTCTAATGAGTATCCATGGTGATAACCCGCGTAAAAGCGCAATTTACGTCCAATCCCCTGAAACTTCGAAAACTCATAACCGGCTCGATACGTTCCATCGAAGTTCCAGTCGAGCTGCTCCAAATTGCGCCAGTGCAGAGCCAAAAAGCAACTGCCGTGCAAACGGTAGTAGTAGAATTTCTGTCCTAAAAACCGCACCTCTGTTCCATACTGGACGTACATCGGTTTCCAGCGGAATGTGGGATCGCTATGCAAATAAGCGCCGGGTAACGCATAGACCCGAATCGCATCGGTCGCCTGGTAAGAGGCCGTTAAATCGACCGCTTCAATACTCGGATTAAGACGTTCCACACCCGGATGGTTCACCATATACTCATCGCCCAAATGGCCCGAAATATGGTACGCACGGAAGCGGAAAGACCATTTATCCCGCGCATAAGTCAATGGGATCCCCACATAAAAATCGGTATTGACAAGCTCAGTTCCCCCGCCAATGTTAGGCTGCGGATCCATATTGAACACAGACCAGACCCCAGCTTCGATACCCACCTGTAAATCGCCATTCCAAATCACATCGAGCCAGCGGTAAATGGGAAAGTCATCGCCCAAAGAAAAGCCAACAGTTTTAACCCCGATCACATGGTCGCCGCTCCTATATCCAATAGAATAGGTGGCATTTCGAGGGTCGGCAATCAAAGGCTGAAACAATTCGGTCATTTGCGGGAACCAGATTCCTGGCACCTGAGGCCGCCTCACATACTTCTCTCTCAACTCTTCATCCTGAGGAGGTACCCCCTCAATCGTATAGACCTCTTTAACCCCCGGGACATCCCTGACAAACTCGATAATCGAATTAGCAATCAGCTTGTTTTTCGGCAGGTTAGCCAGCCACACCTTCCGATTTTTCACCAGGATGATCACCCGATATTCCGAGTAATGCATATCAACCAGTGCCTGGATATACCCTTCGAAATAAGGATCGGTAGCCGTATCGGCACCACCTGGCAGCCCATCGCCCCTCGACAAAACAACGGCCACCTCCTCTTTTTTTTCTCCTCGAGAAGGGACCATACTTTCATCCAAGACCTCGCCGACCAAGGGAGACAAAGAAAAGAGAGCCAGAGCTAAAGTAGCGGAGCGAATTGACAGCATAATCCAGACCTATTCCATTTACATCGATCTATATTCTAGCCCCCCTAATTTTTCAACACTGAAAAAACCCCTCTTCTCAAAACCTCTTCCCCAAACTCCATCCCCCTAAAAACCAAATCCTTACAAAAAACCCCTTGCCAGGAGACCCCCCGATCCGCTACACTCTCCAGTCTTCAAGGGGCAATAGCTCAGTGGTTAGAGCAGCGGACTCATAACCCGTCGGTCTCTGGTTCAAGTCCAGGTTGCCCCACATTTTTATCTCGTTCTGTTTCAATGATTTTATCGTGCACTTCCTCGTTCAAAAATCCTGAAAAATCCTTTTGTCAGAGTTTTCTGTCAGGGTTATAGCATTTCTTATATGATCTTTGCTAAACTTTTTGAGCGAGGACGAGCGTGAAGAAGACAGCTCCCAAAAAACTACCGCCACGCTAAAAAGGCGAAGGGCACATCCGCATTCGCCGCGACAAACATGGCAATCCCAAATACCAAATGATCATTGAGACATGGAAAGATGGGATCCTCTATCGAAAAGCGCGAACATGCGACACACAAGATGAAGCAGAACAATGAGGAAAACATACCCTCTATGAAATTCATAAAGGGATCGTGACTAAAGAGACTCTAAGAGAAATAACTCTACGAGAGGCCATCGATCTCTACGTCCAAGACATGTTACCACCGGGCAGCGCTGCAGACGTAACGCGACATCTCAAATGGTGGAATGCCCGTATTGGCCATCTCTATCTTTCAGAAATCACTCCCAAGCTTCTCACCGATTACAAAAATGAGCTGCTCGCAGAACCTACCCATCGAGGCAAAAAAATGACTAAAAAAAAAGAACTCGAGTACGAAGTCGATGAAGGCAATATTTTTGCCGCTCTTGGCAGAAAAGACGCAGATGAACTCCTCGCCAGATCCGAACTCTTAGACGAAGTCGGCGATCTCATTGAAAAAAGCGGTCTCACCCAACACGAGGTCGCTAAAAAGCTCGGAGTCAAGCAATCCAAAGTCTCTATGCTGGTAAATGGGCATCTTTCTGAATTCAGCACCGATACCCTCCTCCACTACCTAGCCATCTTGGGATGTAAAATAGAAATTAGAGTGAGAAAACCCCGTCGTCAAAACATCTTTTCCGGCAGAGGATGTATCGCCATTTGTTAATCCGCAGCAGCCTATGCTTTAGCTGCCCCAATTCGTTTAAATAGCCGGATCGCGCAATATCCCACAGCCAAAGCAATGCTGGCCCCTAAAAGATAAGAGCGCATTGAGGTTCGCTCTTTCTTTGCAGGCTGACGAGCCACTTCTTCTTCATGAGCGATTTCATCTACTGGTTTAAAATGATTAATGGCATCTTCCAATTGTTTTGCCCAATGAGAGGTGATTCCTAATCCTTGATAAATCGCCTCATGGCCCGAATCTACTCCAACTCTTTCTTGTAGATGAGTAAACGCATTCACAAATCCAACAGAGTCTGTTACCGAAGGGCAAAGCCGATTTCTCACGAGAATATCTTCATAAGTGTTATGTCCTACCTGCATAGTCGGAATGCCAGCGAGAACGAATTGAGGCCCCATACTCGTCTGATAATACAGCATTGCATCAGCAACTACTTGAGCCTCGTCTGAACTCATCTCCGATATCAAAATTTGAGGGATGCCACCTTGAATATGCTGCCCCATCCATTGCTTAACCAGGTTCACATCGAGATTCTTCTCTTTGGCTCCTGGATGCTGCTGCAATAATACCACAACGTTTGAGAGATCTTGGAGTTGAGACGCCTCCTCGATAAACCGAAGAAAAGCTGGTAAAGCTTTTGAAAAATACTCATCGTTATTTCCTCCCGCATACACCAAGACTTTTTGCCCTCGATCTACTAAGGAATGTTTGGCAAATAGCTGTGCGCGGATTTGAGCCTGATCTACCGCCCGCCTCTTAGCAATTTTTTCAGCCTGATTTACTGGGTAATACCCGATGCCCATTCTCTTTTCTAACGCTAACGGGATTTCTTCCGTGGGAGCTTGATAAATAGGAGTTTTGCTAAGGTTCCCATTCGCAAATAGAACTCCTTGAGCTGCCATCATTACCTTGGCTGCCACAGATGAATACCCACCTGGAACATAGGGCTCTGGGTTGTCATAATAAGCTAACCGCAAGGCTTTTGGAGCATGACTTGCCAAAGTTTTTTGGAGCGTGACATCAAAGACATGTCCCACATCTGTAACGATGACTTTTGCGTTGCCGCATTTTTGAGCAAGTTCAACTGCTGCAGCCTCTTCAGAGATATTCTCCAAGGAAAAAGGTTTTACTATTTCGAGGTGGCGATCTTGAAATTTCTTCAGCGCCGGGCCTGTCGCATAAATTTCCACTTTATAGCCTTTTTTGATCAAGTCTTCGGCAAACGTCGAAAAATGATCGGCGGGGCCACCGTGGCAAGCTATAAAGCAAACGGCCGCTGTGGACAAAGAAATTGACATAGATACATCTCCAATTATGGATTAGGCTGGTGTAAATGGTTAAATGAACTCAACTCTTCATAGGAAGAAATCACCTGAGACGACTTTGAAAAATCTTGGTTTAAAGTGAATCGGTTTGGAACTGCGATCGCAATCATTCCAGCCCCTGCTGCAGCTTCAATTCCTGCTGTTGTGTCTTCAAAAACAACGCACATTTCAGGCGACACATTGAGTCGTTTGGCGGATTCGATGTAAATATAGGGTTTCGGCTTGTTTTTCCCCTCGGCATCGATGTAATCATCCAAATCATCCGATCCAGAAATCACAAGATCAAAAGCATCTGCCAATCCAATCTGTTGCAAATTCATTAGGATTTCCTCTTGTGGAGCAGAAGAGGCAAGCCCCAACTGTAATCCCAATTCTTTTCTGTTTTCCGATATGCAGCGAGCGAAATCAACCATGGGTTGGATAGCAGAAACGCCTTGTTTTTGTAATTCTTTATACCTGAGGTTTTTCAGCTCGATGATCTCATCAGACAAACTCATGTTCTTTGCTTGCTGAATCATCTTCAGGATGTTTTTAGAACTGTGGCCAACAAGCGGCATGTATTCTTCAATGGAAAAGCCAATGTTATGATTCGCTAAAGCCTCTTGCCAAGCTAAAAATTTCAAATACTCCGTATCAACCAGGATACCATCGCAATCAAAAGTAACCGCCTGAATCTTCGGTGGGGAATTGGGGGCAGCTGCTAAGGGAGATCCCCATAAAAAGAGCATGAGACAAGGCTTTAAAATAGCGAGAGATTTTGCAAGCTGCGATTTAAGAGAATTTAACGCCCAGAAACGCATACATTCCCCTCCAAATCTATACTGAACGCCCTTGCAAGTGTATTAGGAGCATTTTTTGCTGTTCCTGCAGCTTTATTGAAGTTTAGGGGGATAGTAGGATCTGCTGTATGATCCTCCAGGTTTTGCTTATGTTTTTCCAAAACGCGAGCAACAAACGGCAGCCCTAAAACCACCGCCTGTGACAGCCTCTCTTCTTTTGAAGCGCCCAACTCAGGGTTATTTGCGAGGTTCACAAGCACAGCAGGCATATATGTTGGGGTACGTCCAAACTCTCTGCCATCTCGCAGATCCAATTGAGCAATAATTCGAGCCTGTATATCAGGATCCAACTTTGAAACAGCCTGTTTCAAAATTAGGCCCTCTTCGGGAGTAAACAAGCGGAGCATAGCCCCCATTCTCGCAAGAGCACGACAAGTGCGATCTTGAGGATCTAACCCAAGCCAATTAGCTCGGAGCGACAGGTAGGCATTGTAAGCATCGATTTCCGTTTTGGTTGGATCGCCGAGCACTTTACAAGCGTCTGTCATTCCCTGCATCGCGCGATGAGAAGGTTCCGTATAAACCAAAGAAGATTGGTTATTCACATGTCCCAAAGCACCCGCCACATCACAAGTATGAACGAACAGATCAAAAGACAAAGCCACTGGGGAATCTACTGCCACACCACTTTGTTTCAAATGCGAAAACATAGCGGGGCCGCCTTCGATATGGGTAATGTGTCCATAGTGAGCCAAATTTGCTGACTGAAGAAGAAGTTTTTTAGCCGCTGGAGTCAGGCGAGCAAAAGTCGGGCAAAGCTCAGGATTTTTTTGCAGAATCTGCATAACCTCACCATGAAAATCATCATGATCAGGCGCTCCTGCTCCATACGGTTTAAACACAGCCCTCGCCTGTTCACTTTTTCCTATATCACCAAGCACAAGCGATGCTTCCATAGCCTGCATTATTTCCAATTTGGACATTCCTTGATATTTCGACTGAAGCAAGGTCACACCCTGCAGATGCAGTTTATTAAAACTTTCCTTTGAGAGCTTTGCGTTTTCAGGTTGTGCCGCAGTAAATTCTTGATACGCCTTATCGCTACCATCGAGAACCAACTGCAAACAATGAAGAGTCATGATCGTTCGATCAAATTCTATGAATTTCTGACCAAATAGTTGCTCTGAATAAGCCCCTTGCAGAGTAGCAACCCCCTCTTCCGTCTTGCGTACTTTGGCATCCGCTAACCAGAGAATTTCGGGATACTGACCAACACACTTCCGAGCCCATTCGACCCCAGACGCCTTGGATAGCACAATCGGCTGCGATTGTTCCGTGGAAGCAGGCTTATTAGTGGACCCAGCATAGATACCCAGAGGTAATGCCAAAAGAACTCCTAACAGAAGAGCCAATCCAATTTTTTTAGTCTTATGCATAGATGCACCTCCAGTTTGTTCTGTATGAGAGTAAGAAGGAGATAATTTTTGGGTAAATGAAAGGGAACAAGAAGGAATACTCGGTGGAAGAGAAACCTTCTTTCCTATGGATGGAAGCGGCTGAAAACAACGTCCCCTGCTATGTCCTGTAAAATTTCTCACTGCTTGCGGCAGCGCTGTATGGGAAAAAGAGGGACACGCCCTAGGCAAAAGCCGTGTAAGAAAAGACATTAGAGGCTCCTTATGCTCAAAAAAGAATGAACCAGTATACCACTGCTCACTTTTTCAAGCATCCCCTACATCTCAAAAAATATATTGCACCAGAGCAATCTAAATTCCAAATTTATAGACAGACATGGTAGAGGGGATCTTTCTTGGAGATTTTTGTATGAAGAACTGGATTTTCTTATTAGCCATCTGCTGCAACTGCCTGGTATTTGAGCTACCAATTCAAGATCGAAAAATCGATCCATCTGCCCTCTCAGAACTCGCTGCCGCGTTAGATATACCGGCTGATGCAGATCTTGTCACAGAAACTCAGAAACACTGGTTGCGTAAGTCCGGACAGGAACGCTGGGAGATTGCGGAACTCTCTCCAAGTCAAAGGCTTTATGTGTTAGATTGGGCAACGAATCAAGGCCTCTTTTGTGCTTGGAAGCCGCTCTATCAATCGTATGACAAAGCACTAATTCTAGGAGCCACTACCTCTCGAATGCAAATGCGCCTCGATTTTCTTAAAGCACTTTGGAATGAGGGGATCCGTTTTCAGGAGATCGTATGTCTCTTGTTCTCAAATATTTCCTTAGAATTTCTCTCTTTAGTAAAGGAAGAAAAAGTTTGTAAGAGAACAAGAATGAAGACTTTGCCGCCATTTCTTAACGGAACGATTGATAAACTATACAATGGAGCTGAACTTCACCCACTGACGGAAGAACATGTTAAATTTATTACAGAAAACCTTGACGTGCACTATTTATTGCGAGAAGAGTTTTCTAATAGAATAAAGAGCGAGATCTTTGACCCATTTGACATATTGAAACACAAGTTCGGAGTACTTGTTGCTGTTGCTCAGAACTTACCAAATATTCCAATCCAAAACGTTTCTCTTATTTTGTTATTTGAAGACTTGTGTAAATTTATTGTCATCTCACTTTCTGATATCACAGATAAAACGTTATCCCTTGTTAACTCAATCACTTCTAAATACACATGCTTATTTAAAAAGACTCCTTTAAAGAAACTCGTAGAGGCACAAAGCAATGCTGATCGGATTCGCAAAAGCGAATATTTAGCTTGCCTCAATCGACATGAACAACTTTCAAAAGTGTTCTTTAAATTCGGTTTAAATGAACGGGGGCAACCTCGCGCCGAAAATTTTGAAGAAATTAGAAGTAACCTGTTTGAGAAAAGAAAAATCATCAATGATTACAGAGATCGGGTTGCAGCTCATGTTGACCTCAAAAATCCAGCTTATCAACCAGAATGGAAAGACGTAAAACTCTACATTGACTTCCTCGAAGAAGTCATATCCAATCTCTACTTCCTCTCGACATATAGAAGTTATGGTCATCCCTTGGGAGGCGCAGGGATAAAAAGCAAAGAAACAATAGAATGGTTTTGTAAAGGGATAAGTCTTTAAATCCTAATGCTTTTTTTCGCCGCTCGTAACAAGCGTCTTCAAAGATCGTTCAAAACCAAGCTTCTTCAATTTACCCGCTGGATCTTGAACTTCTAACTTAGACCAATCAGCGGGAGAAGCTTGATTCATCCAGTTGGACAATTGCTTTTGAAATGTCTGCAGCCATTTTGAATGCTGCTGAGAGAGGAAGGCAAACTCAGCAAGCGCTTGATCGGAAAAATCTCCCAGTTGCGTGGTTACATACCAGATTCCATAGAGATCCTTGAGCATCTTTGATGAGCTTTTCCGCCTAGTAAAAGTAAGCCCTTTATGGAAGATCCATGCTCCAGGTGAGACCACTTTTCCCACTTCATGCGAGTAAGTCTGAAATTCCATTGTCGTTTGCAGGCTCAGCGTCAAGTAGCTTAAAGGCTGAGCAACAATGCCCGCGATCACGACATTTTTATTCTTATCATCTCGGGTTGCCGAGTCCGTTAAAAACTCGATTTCTACTTCCACACCATCGATCTCTTTCACAAAACTTTCGGTTGCAGGGATATCGACATCTTTGAAGACGTGAGTAAAGCCCGCTTCATTGAGATATTTAGCGATGTTCTTTTTAGAGATCTCAGGAACTCTTCTTGGAATCAACGAATCGATATCGCGCGTTCCAACAGGGAGATTCTCGAGCTTGGGATCGGCGAGGTAAAGCTTGTAAATGAAAAGAGCAAAACCGCCTCCGATAACAACGAACTCTCGCCATGGCCCCAGTGATTTTAAAAATTCTGAAATGATCTTGTCTTCTTGAATCTGTTTCATTTGTTCTTAAGGATTTTGTAGATGCGTTTCAGTTCAGGTGCTCGCTGAGCTATAAATTCTGCTTGTTCTTGTCCTCGCAGAGGAAAATGATAAAGATCTAAAAAGGTAAGGAGAAGCGGGCAAATGCCAATTTCTTTACCGTCCTTCCTATTTTGCTTGAGCAGCATTTTGTAGTAAGGCTCGATCAATAAAACCTCGTACCCTCTTTCTTGGGGCTCTAATTGCAAAGCATTTTCCAATTTCGCTCTGGTGGAAGGGTCAAGGACATACAATTCTAATCCTTCTAGATTGGTATTCTTAAGCCCAAGTGCTTCAGCTGCCGAATGAAGAGCCAAAATTACGTTTTGATCGAATCCAGATTTCTTTAAAGCCTTGAACCACTCTGACTTTCCAGAAAGAGCGGAACGATACGTTCTGATTTTGCATTTTTTCACGATGCTATAGTGCTCTAACCAGCTCTCTAGAAGCTCTTTTGGTTTGTTAAAGGAAAACCTCTTGGAGGTTCTTACTCCTTCAACTTGAAGAAGTCCTTTCAGTACCAGAATATTGAAAACACGCTGAACTAAACCAAGACTTACCCCTGCTTCTTTAGCAACTTCCCTCAACGAAAAGCTTTCTTTGGAAAGCCCTTCTCGAAGCAGCCAATCAAGGACAAGGGAAGACTTGTCTGCATAGACGTTCCCTTCTGCTGGATCTTCATTGGAACTTACTAGGAAACGACCTTTCATCCTTTTGACAGCGCGGAAACCCGGTCCTTTAGGGCCGGGAGGAAGCGC
>PLXF01000057.1 GCA_003151315.1 Parachlamydiales bacterium | reverse complement strand
CTGAGAATTTTCGAATAAATGGCCTCAAGCAAGATAGCTGGAATTTGCCTGGTTCCCTTTGAGGTCACAATTTTCTCGTATCCATCATTACGTGGGTTTTTCACGACCACCTGATGACCATTGTACAAACCAGAGCTCGCTGCGTAGTTCGGTCAATCCGCCACCTAAAATCGGTCTCATTCCGCCAGGCAATTCGGAGTATGGCGCCACCCTCATCGGAGCGGAGCGACGCAAAGTCGATTGCTTGATCTCATAACGCGCAGGGCTTAGTCAAGTTTTGCCGCAATTTCTGGGCGTTTGCTGGGGCCGAGAATTTCAATTCGATGTGCATTACGAGTGAGTCTGTCGCAGAGCGCGTCGGCGATGCGCCCGCCAGCAAAATATTCATGCCATTCGGCGACTGGTAGTTGCGAAGTAATTATCGTCGATCCAATGCCGTATCGATCTTCAATTACTTCAAGAAGATCGCGTCTCACTTCTTCGTTCATTAGACTTACGCCAAGATCGTCGAGAATAAGAAGATTCACTTTTGCAAGACGTTTTAAAAGCGCTGGGAAGCCGCCCGTGGCCTTCGCATGTAAAATGAGATGGATGAGCTTCGGCTGTCGATTAAAGAATACTGTGAGGCCATTTCTGCACGCCTCAAAGCCAATCGCTTGCGCAACCCAACTTTTTCCCGTGCCGGTTGCCCCCGTGATCGCCAGATTCTCCCGCTTCGTTACCCAGGCAAGTTGCGCTAATTCCAAAAGCTGTGGTTTGGTGAAGCCGCGCTTGCCTTGGTAATCAATCGTTTCCATGGTCGCCTGTTTATCTTTAAATTTTGCGCTCGATTCCCGAAGAGTGCGGCGCTTATTATCCCGGTAAATCCATTCATCGTCGACGATAAGTCCCAGAATATCGCTTAGACTTAGATCCTTGTGATCAGAGCGCGATGCGCGCGCTTTCACGCTCTCTGCCATGCCAAAGAGTTTCATTTGGTAAAGTTTGTCGATGGTTTGTTCGATGATCATATTTTCTTTCTCTCTTTCTTTGTAATTATATTATGTTTAGTGATAGTAGCCAGGCCCGCGCGTGTTCTCCTCGTATACGTTCAGGGTTAATTGTTTATCTTCGGAAACGATAATTTGATCCATATTGTTTTTCAGCATATCGGCGACGAACCGGTAGGAATACGCTCCAAGCTCAAGTGCGCGCCCGCTTGCTTTTTCTAAACGGATATTGGTGTATTTATTTCCGAGGCGGATAATGCCAAGGGCCGAGCGATAGCGTTGTTCTGGATGCTTAACAGAACTTAAGACCTTCTCGACTAAAATTCCTACCGATGGGCCAATGGATTCCGCCCACGAAATTAAACGTGATGGTGGCCACTTCAACATAGCCTTGTGGCTCTCTGGCATGTATTCCGGTGGAGTTGTGTATTTCCCTTTTAAATAAGATCGATGGTGTGAAGCAATTCTCTCGCCCTTTAAAAAAAGTTCAACAACGGTGTCCGTCGCGCGCGCTTCAAGTTGTTTATGAACGTTTGTGTAATGAACCGCGTAGAAGTGCCCGTCGAACTCGATATGGTAGTCGATATTTACTTTTACTGTTTTCCATTCGGCAAATGCATATCTCCTGGGAGGCAAAGCTTTAAGCGCCGGGCGATCGAGTTCTTCATAGAGTTCACGACGCGATTTTCCAAAGTGCCGCATTTTTCGATTTTGAAGTCTCTCAAGGAGAGGCCGGATTGCTTCATTAAGTTCCTCGATAGAATAAAATATTTTGTTCCGAAGACACGCAAGGATCCACCGCTGCGCAACCAGCACATTGGCCTCAACTTTTGCTTTATGCTTTGGCTTGCGCACGTGCGCTGGAATAATGGCGGTGCCGTAGTGTAAAGCCAGATCGCGGTAACTCTCGTTTATTACGGGTTCATAGAAACATGGTTTATTTACACCTGATTTTAAATTATCCGGAACGGTGATTTCGGTTACGCCATTAAAATATTCATACATACGCACATGGCTCATGAGCCAATCGGGAAGTTTTTGCGTAAGCGTTGCCTCGGCAAATGTATATGAGCTTGCGCCAAGGCAGCCTACGAAAAGCTCGGTTGGTATTAACTCGCCAGTTTCTCTATTCACGATATCGATTCCATCGCAATAATCGACAAATGCTTTTTCGCCGGGTTTATGCGCTTGGCGCATTACTACTGATAGCTTTTGCGTCCACCGACGATAATGTGCGCAAAACTGCGTGTACTGATACCCGCCTGGGTTTTCTTCAAGATATTCCTGCCAGAGGAGCGCCAAGGTTACACTCTTATTTTGGCCAAGCTCCCGATGTACCGTCGTCCAGTCTGGCATTGCCTTCTTTTCGTCTTTCCATGTAATTTTCCCAAACGAAATAAAACCCAGGCGCTCCTCAAGTTCCGGGTCGCTTAGCTGATTGATCACCTCCCAATTATGTAAATTAAATCTGTTTGCTCTCGCTATATATTCGCGCACCGTCGTTCGCCCGCAGCTTAGCGAGTTCGCAATCGCTCCCGGCCTCAGTTTGAAAACTATATGAAGCCGTAAAACATCTCTGACACAACGCATTTCCATTCTTTCTGCTGCCATTTTTTATTCCCCTTTTGATTGATCCAAAAGGAGATCGTATGCCAGCGTTGTAAACCTTGCGTTATGTGATCAAAAT
>PLXF01000121.1 GCA_003151315.1 Parachlamydiales bacterium | reverse complement strand
GAGCACCCAGGCGTAGTATTCCAAACCGAGAAATGGATGGAAACCGCGCAGGGTAAATCGGCCTTTGCCATGATGGAACTCAATGGCGCCTCCCTACAGCTTTTGCAACAAAAAGGGGCCATGAGCTTCGACGAATGGAACTTGGATAGGCGAGATCTCCTAGAAAGTGCGGGAAATCAATTTAGAATCCCCGTTTCAGCTTCGCTTATTAAGGTATTCAACGCCGAGCAAGCCTTGAGAAGTGAGATCAATTCTTTGATTGTTAGCGATTATGCGGGGAAAGATCTTCTTATCAATCGAACCGATGGGGAGATCCGAAATGCGGCTGAAACAATTACAAGAGAACATCCCCAAGCAGAAATGTTGGCTACTCAAAACTTAAAAACAAAACTGTTCTTGCGAGTTGCCGATGAAATGGATAGATGTTTAGAACACATCCAATCGATCGATCTCCAATTAGGTCGCTTAAACGCTTCCGCCTCTCGGATCCCCGTGAGTGAAAAACATTTGACTCAGCTTAAAGGGCAGAAGGAGCTACTCCATTTAAAAATTGGATCGCTCGCTATTTTACGAAATCGTTTTTTTGACGAAGGGTACAATACCCAAGGAGCCTATAACAGAGCTTGCTACCGACTAAAAGGGCAAACCTATCAAAGAACGGTTGAAGATTTCCATGAGAGGCTTCGCCATAATTTACAATCCCCTCCCTTAGTTAAGTCTCTTAGCGAGGGGGGGGAACCTAAACCTGTTTTTAAGAGAGCCTCAACAAAATTTGACATTTCACCTGATGAATCCACCTCCAGCACGACACAAGAAAACATCTCCTCTTCGTTAGAAAATTTAGTTATGTATAAAAGTCATTATGACAAATCGATTCACGAAGGGCTTTCGCCGCAAAAAGCCGTTGTGGCCCAATCTAAGTATAGCGAGCGCGTTTTAGGCGGTTTATTGGAGATTGTAAGTAATCTCAAAGTCACCCATCCCGAACTACACGGAGACCCCCGATTTGCTCGATTAGAAAAAGAGGTTGAAACAAACTATCGTTCCGCTTTGGAAATGGAGCGGCTAAAGCGGGATACCGAACTGAATCATTCAACAACGAAACAGATGTTACTCAACGCCCTGTCTAACGATCCGAATTGCCCTTTTCGGGGAGCGGAATTGGAACGGCGAATCGACCAAGCTTTATCTAAAGACCCGAAACAACCCTTTCTCTTTATCGACGAATCGATCTTAGCTGAAGATCGGTACCAGTTATTGGTTTTTGCGATGGTCGATCTAGAACTAGTAGAAGGAAAAGGTGTGGATCAACAAAAAAACCCCTTAACGAGCAATGATACAATTAATTACATCCTAAAGGGGCGATGCGGACTTTTACCCCGAGAAGCTAGGGAAAAAAACAGAGAATTTTACGACATGTATAAACAATCGATGAATTATACTCTGAGCGCTTGCCATTTATCTGAAACAGCAGAAATCGAACAATTTAACGATAGAATCCAAAATCTTTTGTATGGCGTTTACAATTATGCTGTAAATAATGGTTTTGCCCCAAAAATAGCAGAAGTTTATAACCCGAGCCTCTCTTTAGATGCTCTCGTTCAAGAATTAATCCCCCACCGAGAGGACAATCTATGAATCAACTATTGGCATTTAACGAAGAAAATCAATCGATGCGCTTAACCGACCTAAATATTGAAGATGTCGAGGCCCTGGAAGCGGCTATTGATGGGCTGTCCGATGAACTAGCGATGAAAGTGAAAAAACTCACGCTGTCCCAGGCCATTTTTTTAAAAAAACTCCCCTCTAATTTAGGCAAACTCTCCGGACTCACCGATTTAGATATAAGCGAATGTCATGAAATGACAAATCTTACAGGAATAGAAAATTGTGAACGGTTGAAAAAACTAGACGCTTCTCACTGCCTTTCTCTAAAAGATATTAGTCAGTTAAGCGAGTTGCCCATCGAGGAATTATCGTTAAGTGGAGACACACAATTAAACTCTTTGTCAACCCTCGAAAAAATTGAAATTACATTAAAAAGATTAACTCTGGACGGATTGAGCAATCTGCGCACGGTAAACAGTTTACGCAAGCTAACACATCTCGAATTTTTGAGTTTACAAGACACAGGTATTAAGTCTCTTGAAGGCTTGCCCCCCATTCCCAACATCCAATTTAGACCTCGCCTATAAACCGCAATTGGCTCTATTTTTTCCGTTTTAAAAAATTTTCTTTTCAAACAATCCTTCAAGAGACTATGAAAAAAGTTTAAGAGGGTTCACTCTCGATGTACAGTGCGCGCAGGAAAGGAGTGTATCCCACCTTGCGTTCGGCGAAAAAAACAGCTAAAATAGAAAAAAAATAAGGGACATGCGCCATGTTTGACAAATTTACCAACCGCGCGAAACAGGTCATTAAATTGGCCAAAAAAGAGGCTCAACGCCTTAACCATAATTATTTGGGCACCGAGCACGTACTGCTAGGCCTACTCAAACTCGGACAAGGAATTGCCGTCAATGTTCTGCGCAACCTCAGTCTCGATTATGAAGCAATTCGTGTCGAAGTGGAAAAAATTGTCGGTTTCGGCCCTGAGATTCAGGTGTATGGGGACCCAGCCCTTACAGGAAAAGTAAAAAAAGTATTTGAATTTGCCAACGAAGAGGCGGCCAACCTTAACCATAACTACGTAGGCACGGAACACCTCCTGCTTGCCCTCTTGCGCCAAACAGACGGCGTCGCCGCCCAAGTGTTGGAAAATCTCAACGTCAATTTAAAAGAGGTTCGGAAAGAGGTCCTCAAAGAATTGGAGACCTTCAATCTCCAGCTACCTCCTATGGGAGCCAACCCCCCCGCCAACTCCTCCTCAAGCCGCAATACTGGCGCTGCGCAAGATAGAACCCAGATCCCCGCGAACGATAAAATGCCCGCTCTGCGTGCCTATGGCCACGACTTAACTGAGCTGTGCCGCGAAGGGAAAATGGATCCTGTGATCGGCCGCCGCGATGAGGTGGAACGGCTGATCCTTATCCTTTGCCGCCGCCGCAAAAATAACCCGGTTTTGCTCGGGGAGGCTGGCGTAGGGAAAACAGCGATTGTAGAAGGGCTTGCCCAAGCGATCGTCCGCGGTGAAGTACCCGACAATTTACGAAAGAAAAAACTGATCTCCCTCGACCTTACCCTCATGATCGCCGGTACTAAATACCGGGGGCAATTTGAAGAGAGGATCAAGGCCGTTATGGACGAGATCA
>PLXF01000036.1 GCA_003151315.1 Parachlamydiales bacterium | reverse complement strand
ATACCCGGGCGCTTTAATTGCGCAAAGAGGGAGCCCCCCCTTCACTTTATTGACGACCAATGTGGCCAACGCTTCAGAATCGATATCTTCAGCGATAATCAATAACGGACGAGAGCCGAGAGCCATTGCTTTTTCTAAAATGGGGACAATTTCTTTAACTTGGGAGATTTTTTTATTCACCACGAGAATTTGCGGATTGTCAAATTCCACAGTCATTTTCTCAGGATTCGTCACAAAATAGGGAGAGACATAGCCCTTATCGAATCGCATCCCTTCGACGACATCGAGAACCGTTTCGATCCCCTTTGCTTCGCCAATAGAGACAATCCCATCTTTACCCACCTTTTGCATCGCCTCACTAATAATCGCTCCAATTTCTGGATCGTTGTTGGCTGAAATGGTGGCGATTTGTTTAATTTCATCCGGAGTTTTAACCGGTTTGGCCAATCGATCAAGAGAATCTATGATAGCCTGAACAGCCTTATCGATCCCTCTCTTAATATCCATGGGGTTAGCGCCTGCTGCCACATTTTTTAGCCCTTCGCTAAAAATCGATTCGGCTAAAACAATAGCGGTTGTCGTTCCATCACCCGCTGCATCAGAGGCTTTAGAAGAGGCCTCTTTGACGAGTTGAGCGCCCATATTTTCAAAAGGATCTTTTAAGCCGATTTCCTTCGCCACGGTGACACCGTCTTTTGTCGAAGAGGGAGCGCCAAAACCTTTACCGATGACTACGTTTCTCCCTTTTGGACCTAGGGTGACAATGACCGCTTTGGCTAAAGTTTTAACCCCTTTGAGGAGAGATTTTAGAGCTTCTTCGCGAAATTGTAATATTTTTGCCATGGGATCCTCCTTAATTGAGAACGGCTAATACATCGTCTTGAGACATGATGATGAATTCTCCATCATCGGCTTTATATTCGGTGCCAGCGTACGAAGAAAAGAGGATTTCGTCCCCTGTTTTCAATTCAACGGCATGGTGTTTCCCTTTTTCATCGGTCTTACCGGGTCCTACGGCGATCACTTCACCTTGGCGGGGCTTCTCTTGGGCCGCATCGGGAAGGATGATCCCCCCTTTCGTAGTTTTGGCCTCTTTTCTTTTCACAACGATTCGGTTACCGAGGGGTTTGACATTCACAATAGACATAGATTGACTCCTTGAAAAATATAGAGATGATCTTAAGGCTCAATCTGTTTTTTGTCAATCGGATCTTTAGCAGTTAGCGGCCGCGTTTGCTAATAAAGGAGATATTTTTTCCGCTTTTCGAGGAAGGCTGCTCGCTCAGCCTGATGAATTTCTAAGAGCTTCCAGACCGCATATTTTTCATTTGAGAGAATCGTAAACGCCTCTTCCGTTCCGTTCGCTTTACAAAAAAGTTCTTTATGAGAGCCTGCGTTAGCCATCCGTTTGGCAAATTCTTGCGGATAGAGGCTCTTCACCATCCCCAGCAACAAATACTGAACAGCTACAGGTTTATAGGTCAAGGGATCTAGGATTTGAATTAAAACGCCTTGGCAATTCACCCCTTTGTAAAGACCCGAGTAGGGGCGGTAGTGGAAGGGTTGAAAGCGGACGCCGGGCAATTTTTGTCCGTTGAGTTTCTCTGCAAAAAGATCGGCATCGATCCAAGGGGCCCCCACAATCTTGAAAGGAAGAGTAAACCCAACACCAATATTGAGTAGTTGCAGCTCCCCCAAAATCCCTGTCGCCGGATAAAACAGAGGGGTATCGGCCTCGGGAACATTGGGACTAGGGGGAATCCACTGCAGTCCCGTATCCCGGTAGGACATCGCCCTTTTCCAGCCCTTCATAGAAACGACGCGCAGCTTGCAACCGATTTTATACTCCTCATTAAAATAATGGGCCAATTCACCCATAGTCATCCCGTGACAATAAGGGACATTGATATAGCCGATGAACGAGCGCCATTTATCTTCGAGCATAGGGCCATCGACAATCACTCCATTAATCGGGTTGGGCCGATCGAGAACGATAACCTCAATCCCCACCTTTGCGGCCTCTTCCATCGTGTAAAAAAGGGTCGTTGCATAAGTGTAAGCCCTCACCCCCGTGCATTGCAGATCATACACGATGACATCGAGCCCTTTAAGCATAACGGGCTGAGGCCGCCTCGTTTCTCCGTGCAAGCTGTAGATCGGAATAGTCCCCTGCCATCCATCTGCGACTTTTTCATTGGCATAATGTTGACCTCGAATCCCATGCTCGGGAGAAAATAAAGCGGCGAGGTGAAGCCGATTTTGCAAAAGAGAGATCCCCGACCTCATTTGCCTATCTACGCCTGTATGATTGGTGATCAGACCCACTTTTTTACCTTTGAATGAACTTTCCAAAGGCTCTTCTAAAAACACCTCAAGTCCCACTTGAACAATCGCATGTGATGAAAAAGCTAAGAGGAGAAAAAAAATTAAGGAATAGAATCTCATACTTTAAATGGTATGAAGCGAAACAGTTTTCTGCAAAGAATCATTTATGGTATACACGAGTTTTATCTAAGAGAGAGTGCCTATATGGCTGCGCCGAACGTAGATTCTTCCTACATGCAAGAGGCATACGAAATATTGGACAATGTTAGGGGCAGACCCCTATCTATGACTGAGCGCAAGCGGATGGCGATCGATTTGGCCGCCCTTATGTTGCACGAAGCCACCCAAATCATGACCTCTCAGGAAAAAACGATCCAAGAGCAGCTCACCCGCCTCATGAACGACCCCGTGGGAAAAGCGTTTACAACGGCCATGACCGACGAGTGCTTCCGTAGCGCGAACAATAAAAGGGTCGCCGATCAGATGATCCACCTTTTGCATCAATTGGGAGTTCCCCACTATCTCGATTGGTTAAAAAGGGCCCAACTATACACATTCCGCGCTCTGGGCGCCTCTATTGCCCAATATTTGGTTCCNNGGCATGCTTTGAGAAAAGAGACAAAACGGGTCATTTTGCCAGGAGAAAAGGCGCAACTGACCAAACACATCGAAGAGCGGCGCAAGGAGGGGGTTCGCCTCAATTTCAATCATTTAGGCGAAGCGATCTTAAGCGAAGATGAGGCGAAGAAAAAACTCCATGTCTATTTGGAAGATATGGATACGCCCAATATCGATTACGTATCGGTAAAAATTTCGACCATTTTTAGTCAGATTAATCTCCTCTCTTACGACGAAAGCGTACACGCCATTGCAGAGAGGCTCAAACAGCTTTACCGCGCGGCTATGAAGCACCCTAGAAAAGCGGAAGATGGCTCTTTGCAATATCGCTTTATCAATTTGGATATGGAAGAATATCGGGATTTGCGGATGACTGTATCGACCTTTTGCCAGGTCTTAGATGAACCCGAATTCCATCAACTATCTGCGGGCATTGTCCTTCAAGCTTACCTCCCCGACTCGTTTAATATCCAAAAAGAGTTGACCGAATGGGCGAAACGGAGAATCAAAAATGGGGGAGCTCCCATTAAAATTCGGATTGTGAAAGGGGCCAATTTGGCTATGGAGCAATTTGAAGCCTCGGTCAAAGGTTGGCCGCAAGCGCCCTATACAAATAAAATCGAGGTCGATGCCAATTTCAAACGGATGGTCCTGTACGGCTGCATTCCTGAAAATGCCCGTTGCGTCCATTTAGGAATCGCCAGCCACAACCTGTTCGACATCGCTTTCGCCCTCCTTGTGCGGCTAGAAAATCAGGTAGAATCCTACACCATTTTCGAAATGCTCGAAGGGATGGCCGATCATATCCGGCGCGTGGTACAAAAACTTTCGGGAGAAATTCTCCTCTATTGCCCCATTGCAACCCAAGCCGAATTCCAACATGCCATTGCCTATTTAATCCGCCGCCTGGATGAAAATACAGGCCCAGAAAATTTCTTAAGGCACCTCTTTGGACTAAAGCCTGGGACCGATTCCTGGGAAATTCAAACTAATATTTTCCTCCAAAGCTGCGATGAGATCGAAGACGCCAATCGAGCTCCTCGACGGACCCAAAACCGATTAATCCACCCAACGCCTCCCGATATCAATGCCCCCTTTGATAACGAACCTGATACCGATTTTTCTCTGCCCCAAAACCAAAAATGGGCGCAGGAGATTCTCCATAGCTGGAAGCAGCACAAACCCAAACCCCTTCCCTTAGTAATCGCCGGAAAAGAGCTCTTTGATAATGAAGAGGGCATCGGCTATAACCCCTCCGATCCTGTAAAGCCGCTTTACATCTACGCCAAAGCTCACCATCGACATATCCAGACGGCTATTGCTGCCGCTAAGTCCTATGAAAAAACGTGGAGCTCTACCACGGTTGAACATAGAAGCCATCTTTTGGCCCAGGTTGCACAAAAGTTGCGGGAACGAAGAGGAGAACTCGTTGGCGTCATGATGCTAGATGCGGGAAAAATTGTCTCCGAATCAGACTCAGAAATTTCAGAAGCGATCGACTTTGCCGACTATTACCGCCGCCAAATGGAAAAAATCACCACCATTAAAAATGTCCGCTGGGAGGCTAAAGGGACTGTTCTCGTCACGCCCCCTTGGAATTTCCCCTGCGCGATTCCCGCAGGAGGCGTTTTGGCTGCCTTAATGGCGGGAAACTGCGCCCTCTTAAAACCTGCCTCCGATACAGTTTTAGT
>PLXF01000071.1 GCA_003151315.1 Parachlamydiales bacterium | reverse complement strand
CCGCATAGCCTGAAAATTCTTGGCCTAAGGACAACGGAGCTGCGTCCATTAAATGGGTGCGTCCCACTTTAATAATGGATTGAAATTCATGGGCTTTTTTTTCTAAGCCTTCCAAAAAGAGGGACAAATGGGGAATGAGTTTTTTATGGATTTGCGCAACCGCAGCCAGATGCATAGCGGTCGGAAACACATCATTCGACGATTGGGATTTATTGACATCATCATTGGGGTGTATGGGCTTTTTTGAACCGAGAACTCCCCCTGCCTTTTCAATAGCTCGGTTCGAGATCACCTCATTGAGGTTCATATTCGTCTGAGTGCCTGAACCTGTTTGCCACACTTTCAGAGGAAAATGGGCGTCCAGCGAGCCCGAAATAATCTCATCGCACACTTCACAAATGAGAATCTTTTTCTCTTCGGGAAGAACCCCCATTTCTTCATTGACGATCGCGGCGCCCTTTTTGGCGATAGCGAGCGCATGGATCACCTCGATAGGCATGATTTCTTGGCCTATGGGGAAGTTATCATGGGAGCGCTGGGTTTGCGCTCCCCAATATTTATCCTGGGGAACGCGAACTTCTTCCATCGCGTCTTTTTCGATCCGCTCTTTCATAACCCCACTGTGCCAAGAGCGGGGGTAAAAGGTCAATAGATGATCAGCAAGGCGAAAACGAAAGCAAAGAGGGCGAAAGACTCAACGATCGCAAGCGAGGCTAACGTTTTACCAAAAATCGCCGGTTTTTTAGCTGACGCCTGGATCGCCGTTGCTGCGCACATCCCCTGATAAATCGAAGAGAACATGATCGCAAGGCCTACAGAAATCGCAATACCAATCGCCGCCACAGGAGCCAAAGTGCCAGCCCGGATCGAGCTTTTCATCAAAACCATCAAAATAAATCCGTAAATCGACTGAGAGGAGGGAACAGCCGATACGCCGACGAATTTTCCATACCCTTCTTCGACTCGAGCCATTACTCCGTGCGAGGCCATACAGGCAATCCCGCAGCCGATCGAGCTGCCTAAACATCCCATCCCGAGGATAATCCCCGGTCCTATCATATCTATATCCATACTAGTCACTCCTTATTTAACTTTTCTCAACCGAAGGGGATTAAACAGACGCCCGCCCCCTTCAAAACTGTAGTGGTACCACTCGAGGAAGTTGAGTCGCAGACTGTGGATAACCCCACCCATCGTGGACAGACTCAAATTGACCAGATGGCCGAAAATAATAATCAACACGCCCCCAAAGAGGCCTAAATTACTTCCCATCTCATTAAAGGTGTTCGCCATAATCATGCCAGCCAATGCCAGAGCGTAGAGGCGCAAATAAGAGAGAACATCGGAAAACACCTGGACGACGTTCATAATTTCATGGAATGCGCCCCATTTTTTCTGAATAAACGAGAATAGAAAAGCGGCGATCATCCCTGCATAAATGAACTGCAAACCCCAAGCATGGGCGAACGATTTGGAGACGATCCCCAGAAAATTAATCGAGGTTGTGGCATTGATCATTGAAGGGAAATAGAGGTAGCCGCCAATCATGAAAATAATCCAACCAATCCCCGCTAAGTTTCTCCGGATGTAGCGCAAGAAGGAAAGAGAGAGGTGGATAACGCCCATCATGAGCGAGGCTTCCATTAAAATATTGTCGTAAAACTCCTCAAGCGCTTCATATTTAAGCTCATTTTTTTCCGTTAGCTTCGTAGCCTTTACGAGGAAATCGTGTCCATCCGTAGCGGTCGCGACCGCAGGGTAATTTTTTTCCCATTCTGCTAGTACATCATCTTTTTGCTCGATGTGGTACTCCGCTTTTTTCACCGCTAAAAAATGGAGAAATGAGGTTTTTCTCAAGGGATTATCAGGACCGATTTCTACCCCAAAATAGGAAGCGATTAATACGCCCCAAAGGATGCAGGAAATAGAGAGGATAAAAAATAATTTGATGTATCTCTTTCCCGCTCCGACTAGTTTTGGGAATTTGAATTTTAAATAGATCGCTATCAGTAGATAGATGAGTCCATAACCGGCATCGGAAATGATCATTGCAAAAAAAATGGTGAAAAAGATCATTACCCATGAAGAGGGATCTTTGTCCGTAGGAGCTGGAGTATCATAGATATGGACGAGATCCTCCCCCATTTTTCCTATCGATTTGTTCTCCATACAGGTAGGGATCTGGTCGGTCGGTTCAATCTCTATCCGTTCGGCGCCAACCTCTAGACCGCTGATGAGTCCATGGAGAGCTTTGACCCTATTTACAGGGACCCACGCCTCGATAATGCACATAGCCTCCCCCGCTATAGGGAAAGCCGCATCATACTTAACGAGCCGCAAATGGAATTCGTTCAAAAGGAGGGCAAGCCCCTCTTGTAACAGCTCGAGGGCATTCGCACATTGGCGCAATTCTGTTTCCTCCTGCGCGAGCTGTGCGCGCACAGCCAAGAGCTTTTCCCGCAACTGTCCAACGGGCCGATCGATAAGGATTTCGATCATTTTTGGATACTGGGTCCGCTCTTTATTGATAGCGACAAAATAGTCGAGATCGTATTCGGTTCCCACATAGATCACCTCTGGAGGTAAAACCGTCTCCCGAGCCAGATCGCTCTTCATGCAAAAAAATTGAAAAACCCGTTTTCCCTCTTTTTCGATCTGCTCTTTCTGCTTTTGGGAAAAATCACCAAATGCGGCGATGCGGGAGATCTCGGCCGTCAATACCCGCTCTTCGTCTCGCAGTTGTTCGAGTTGCGTGTTCAGCGAGACAATTTTTTCACTTAAATCCAGAGGGTCTTTGAGATTGGGAGGCGCTTCATGAGGATGGGTCGGATACCGTTTGGCTATTTTAATCGCTGCCAGAATCGATTTAATATCCTCGGTGAGCTCAAGACTTTTTTTATGAGAAATACCGATGAATTCGAGAAAACCGGCCCGTTGCGCGAGCTCAAAAAAGCGGTCCATTTCCGCTTTCACTCCGAAAATTAGGTACTTGTAGACATCGACAATCATGCGAGTTCCTTCCGAGCCTCAATTTTCAATTTCGCGACCTTCGCTTGAGCGACGGCGGCGAGCTGCTGATCTCCGAGAAAGATCCGGATTTTCTTGATATTTTCCTGCGATCTTGGGATCAGAACTTTCTCAAATAAATTCACCCGAATCGACACTTCCCGCAGCTCTTTTTCTAGAGCCCGCCTCTTCTCTTCGGCAACGCCGATTTTTTCTCTCTGAGAGACAAAATGGCGGAGAAGTTCGGTAGCTTTATCGGTCCAAACGGGCGTATCAAAAAGGAAATAGGGGGTCTCGCGAAATACGACCGCCTCAAAAATGGGAATCTCTACACCAGCTATGTTCTCATACCGCTTCTTTACATGGAGAACATCGGCGTATTGAACCACATCACAAGAGACCTTTTCTACAAGAAGAGGAGAAAACTCTTCGACTTGCGTCCGAATCTCGGCAAACTCCTCATGCAAAACAGCAATCTCCATCTGGGCATTATTTACCTCGAACTGCAACATCGCTTTTTTCAGTTGAAGCGTCGGTAAATAGCGGAGGAACTGACTGAGGCGCGTCTGCTGCAAACGCAATTCGTTTTTGGTCAGTTTTAAAACAGCCATTTTTCCTTAAGGATTAAGTTCTCGGGGCCAATATTTATCCGCTAACACCTTTTTGATCCCAATCTCTTCGAGATCAAAACATTCAGCTAGTATGATCCAACCCAAATCCAGCGCCTTTTCTAAAGGGAGATTCACTTGTAGGTTCATCATCTTATCTTCAAAAAGGTAAGAGTAACGGAGCAATTTCTCATCCCAGCGGGATAATTTAAAACCCATCCCTTGCCGTTCGCGCGCTTTTTTAGAATCGGCATAGAGGCGGATCATCGTATTGGCTAAATCACCGTGATCTTCTCGGGTCTCTTTACCAATTACCTGCTGCTTTAAGCGAGAAAGGGAACCGAACGGATCGATANNCCCCTGGCATTGTTGTAACCGAGATGATCGTGATCGAACCGCTTCCGTCAATGTCCACAGCCTTTTCATAGCGAGCTGCCAAATCGGAATAGAGGGAGCCGGGGTAGCCTCTGTTAGAGGGGATCTGGTCCATCGTAATGGCGATCTCTTTAATCGCATCGGCATAAGCGGTCATGTCGGTCATTAGAACCAGAACATCTTTCCCTTCTAAGGCGAATTTTTCCGCAACAGCTAGGGCCATATCGGGAACTAAGATGCATTCCACAGCTGGGTCGGTCGCTTTATGAATAAACATCACCGTCTTTTCAATCGAACCTGCGCGCTCTGCATTGTCGATAAAAGCCTGATAGTCATCAAACCGCAAACCCATGCCCGCTATAATCACTACCTGCGCGTCGGTCTGGTTCGCAATGCGCATAAGCAATTGATTATAAGGCTCTCCTGGTACTGAGAAAATAGGGATCTTTTGCGATTTAACGAGACAGTTAAACACATCGATCATCGGGATATTGGTGCGAACCATGTGGCGCGGGACAACGCGGCGGGTAGGGTTAAAAGAGGGTTGTCAAATATCGACCGGATCAACCATGATTTCTGGCCCTTCATCGATGGGATCGCCTGAACCATTCAATCGACGGCCCAAGAGCGAGTCGGAAAAAGTAGCTTGAATTTGCCGATTTAAAAAAGTGACCCGGTCTCCAGTAGAGATACCCCGTGTATTTTCAAAAACCTGCAAGGTGACTAAATCGTCGGCGAAACGAAGAACCGAAGCGAGAGTCGATGTCCATTCACCTTTTTGAATACGGGCGATCTCTCCTAGGCAAACCCCTTCAGCCGCCACGGTAATCAGATTACCCCTCATATCAACGATCTGATCGTAGATCTTTCTCATGCTTTGATCCTCGAGGAGAGTTTAGCTTCAACAGCCGCCCAAGCCTCTTTATAGCGAGGCGAATGGTACGGCAAGAAATTGATGTTTTTGATGTCGTTTTGCAAATTCAAAAAGAAACTGCGCGTTTCATCATGCGTATCAAAGGAAAAATGGCCATCGAAAATTTTCAAAAGGAGTCCAAACATCTCTACTTGCCGATCTAGGGGGCAATAGGCATCTTCTTTATCGAAGGCGTTTTGCTGCAAATAGCAAAATTCATAGAGTTCCGACTTTAAGAACAGAATCATGTCGTCAAGGGCAACCCCCTCTTCGCCGACAACTTCCATCCGTTTGCCGATCTCGTCCCCTTTGCGCAGCAAGGCTCCTGCCTGTAATACCCTCTTTTCCCAATGAGGAATGCGGCTATTTAACTCTTTGCCCACCTCGCTCAAATACTTTGTCCACGAGATTAAAGGGTCGATCGCCGGATAGCGGCGCGCATCGGAGCGGGCCCGAGATAAGCCGTGAAAAGCCCCCACAATCGCCAAGGAGGCCTGAGTAACCGGTTCTTCGAAATTACCACCTGCAGGAGAGACGCTCCCCCCGATAGTCAATGATCCCTCTCCGCCTCCTTGGAGAGACAAAGTTCCCGCTCGTTCATAAAATGAGGAGATTCTGGATGGAAGATAGGCCGGAAATGCCTCTTCTCCCGGAATTTCTTCAAGGCGCCCCGACATTTCCCG
>PLXF01000001.1 GCA_003151315.1 Parachlamydiales bacterium | reverse complement strand
TACCTCCCGGATGTTTTTTGCGGTGATGATCGCCGTCTCCTGGACGTTTATCGACCAATATCACGACCTACAAGATGCCAAAAGGGTCTATCCCCTCTATAGCGCCGCCTACTTTTTAGGAAGCATCGTTTCGGGCACTTTGATCAATTTAGCTCTCGACCACATCGGTTTTTCTGGATTGGCCATCGCATCGGCCCTTTCTATCCTGTGCGCATTAGCTGAAGCGAGGGGGATCGCCTATCGGGCCAAAGCGGTCCATGACGATACGATCGAAGGAATTTTTTCGGGCAGCCGCGATTCGTTCTCTTCCGTAGCGAGCCTTATCGTCCGCTCCCGCTTCGCCATTATCCTTTTATCGTTAAGCCTCGTAACACAGCTTTTGATCACGGTGACCGAATTCAACTACATGAACGCCTTCGATCACCTATTTGCCTCTCCCGACGCCGGTCAAATCACCGAGTTTCTCGGTAAATGCCGCGCCTGGATCTCCGCTTCTAATATTTTTATCGGTGTTTTCTTCTACAGCCGATTTGTTCGGCGGCTCGGGCTAAATAACGTAATTTTGATCACTCCCCTCTTCTTCCTCCTCGTCTACGCCGGATGGATCATCCGCGACTCGTTAATGCTGGCCATTTTAGGACTGATCGCAGTCGATGGGATCTTATTTACCGTTGAGGATAACTGCTTCAACCTTTTATCAAACGCGGTCCCCACTAAGCTCAAATCGAAGGTGCGGATCGTCAACGACTCTTTTTTTGAACCCATCGGTATGCTCATTAGCTCTTTGATCCTGTTTGGAGCCAAAGCGGAGAGCCGCTGGATCGGTTTTGTCCTCACCCTGCTGATTTTAGCCCTCTCTTTAGGGATACGGGCCTTCTATTCTAAGGCGATTTTCGTCAATTTGAAGGATAACGCGCTCCATTTTGAGCGGAATTTAAAGAGCTGGATCTCTTCAATGACGCGCCGGGACCAAAAAGAGGCGAAAAAAGATATTATTGAGGCGCTCCGCTCCAATTCAGAAGAGACCCAGCTTCTGGCGATCGAGGCCCTTTTAGAGCTTGGAGACGCTTCGGTCCTTCCCAAAATTCTCCAAGTGGGGCGACGCTTAGGGACGCAATCGAAAATCCATCTGCTCCGCCTGTTTGATAGCAATTCGTTTGGGAGCGATTCCCATGTGATTGAGGCGATCGATAGCTGGATGTATGAGAGCGAATCGTCAGAACTGTCCAAATGGGGCCACTTCTACCTGGCTAAACGGGGGCTCCAACATCCCGATAAAGTGGAAAACGATCTCGACCATCCCGACCTATTTTTACGGGGCGCTGCGATTTTAACGCTTAAAAAATCGCTGGCCAACCAATCGCTCGACTACGCCGCTTTAAATCGGACAATCGCCGCGAAAAAGCTCGATTTGATGTTGAAGTCCTCTCACATCGACGAAATCGGCATGGGGCTCGATATCCTAGCGGAAGAATCTGAAGGGGCTGAAAGAGCGCTGCCATTCTTATGCCATGAATCGGTTTTGGTAAAAAGGGCGGCCGCTCGAGCGATTGCTCGGCAAGCCGACAAACGTTTTGCCCGTTATGCGCCCAAATTAATCGAAGAGCTGGAAGCGGCTCGCGATAACACTTTCCGCCTCTTTTGCCTCGATGCTTTAGGGAAAATTGGCGATTCGACAACAGTGAAAGATCTCCTTTTAGCCAGCGTCTATTTCCGCCCCAACGAGCGGCGCCGGACGGAAGAGATTATTATCCAAATGGGGCTAAAAACGGTTCCTCTCCTCTTAGCGATGACCAAAGAGATCGCGCTTCCCGTGCGCGCCCGGATTTTAGCGGGGAAAATTTTAGGCAGACTCGCACTCCCTCAGCTCCAAGCGAATTTGATCGAGCTGATCGATATCGAAATCGAGCGGGCCTATTTCTACTTTTATTTCGGCCACACCATCCAAAAGCAGTATCCCCTCTACGATCTCGAGATGCTCCAAAACGCTCTGTTAACCGGCTATCAGTCGGTGATCGACTTCATTATCCACCTGCTCGGAGCCGCCGGATCTTTGGAAGATCCTGAGCTATTGGTAAGGGCGCTTCATAGCCGCAACGCAAAGGTCCATTCCCACGCGGTCGAGAGCCTTGAAAAAACGTGCGATTTACGGATATTTAAACTCATCGCCCCCCTTGTTGACGATTTGCCTTTAGAAGAAAAAATGGCCGCCTGTTTGCGCTGGCAGGGGGATTTCCCCAATTTAACCCTTTCTGAACTGCTGGGGAAACTCGAAATGTCCCCCACCCTCTTCGATAAAATCGTTGCGACTCGCCTAAAAGCGAACCTCCAGATGCCGAACTGGCGCCAGCAATTGCGCGAGCAGTTAAAAGTATCGGATGAAACCTTCCACCAATTTGCTTACGAGTTGTTAGAATCATGAAACCATTGAGTTTGATTGAACGGGCCTTTTTCTTAAAAAAAGTGCGCCTCTTTTCGGAGCTGGATCTCGATTCGCTTCTCGCGATTGCGGAAAAGCTCCACCATGACGATTACGATGCGACAGAAAAAGTGTTTACTCCAGGGCAAGTGGCCAACCGGATCTATTCGATCGCGCAGGGGACTGTTCAGGTATTCGACGAAAAAGGGCGCTGCCTCTGTGACCTTTCAGCCCCCGAATTTTTCGGCGACGAATCGCTATTTAACGACCAATCCCGCTGCTATTCGGTCACCTGTAAAACCGACTGCATGTTCCTCACTTTATCGCGCAGCCACCTCCTCTCCATTATCTCCGAATGCCCAGCGGTCGCCGTTTCGCTCCTGCAATCCTATTCCCAGCAACTCTCTTGCCGACATAAAGGGGCCGCGTCCGTATGAAGATCAGAACGAGGCTCCTCCTTTTTCTCCTTCCTACACTGATCGGCAGCATCGCCCTGATCTCGACACTGCTCGCTTATAACTGGTATCGAGAAATCGCCGAAGGATTCCAGACACGCCTGCGCTCGGCTGTTGTAGCGACAGCAGCTCTCATCGATCCGGAAAAGCCGAACCTTTCTGAACTCGAATCGATGCAGGGCGAATTGTCTATTAGCCACCTCTATTTGATTCCGATCCGCTCCTCTCCCCTCACCACCATCCCCACTCATGTCTATCTGACAGCGCCCTATAAAACGGCCGATGGGAAAAAGGTGATGACCGGCTACGCGCCCCTCTTTAACGATCAAGGACACGTAACTGCCCTCGTCGCCGCCGATGTGAACGCCGAATTGATCGATGAGAAGTTTTTAGAGAGCCTCCTCCTCATCCTATTAAGCGCGGGTTTTACCATCTCGATTGTCGTGGCGACTTTGTATCTAATCGCCAATAAAATTTCCCGACCCGTTCAAAAACTCAATAATTCGGCGCTCGCTATCGCCGCAGGGCAATACGGTGAATCGATCGAAGTGTCCGGCCCTAGAGAAATTGTGGAGCTAGCCAACACCCTCAATACAATGAGCGAGTGTCTGCACGAAAACATCAACCGCCTCAAAGAAAACTCCCTATTGAGAGAGCGGATGTATGGAGAGTATGAGTGCGCCACTTTGCTGCAGCACTTGATGCTCCAAAAAAATATCGATGACTGCCGATCCGACGCGGTCGCCGTTAAATCGATCACCTTTTTTTCTGAAAGCCCTCGGGGATTGCTCCTCGATTTTCCTAAGCCCGACCAACAAGGGCACTTCCTCATCCACATGGCAGAGGCCGAAGAGGAGGGGTTCGAAGGGATGTACGAGCTTCTAACTCAATACAAACTCTCCAGAGACAACCCCAAGCACCTCGCTTTGTTGTACGACCGCAGTCAATCGCGTCTTCATTGCAAAGGGCCTAATTTCCCCCTATTTTGGTCCCTCGACAACAAAAAATTCATGGAGCCAAGCGAAGGGACGATTCAGCTCGAGTCAGGCGATTTCTTCTTCCTATTCAATCGAGGACTCGTCCATTTCTATAAAGAGCCGCAAAAAATCGCCGATTTACTAGCTCGGGTATTAAAGCTATTCGCCTCAGACGGCCTAGAGACAACAGCCGCAATGCTCCAAAAAGAGCTAACCTTCGCCACAAAACGCAAAGAGCTCTCAGAAGATATCCATCTCCTCTGTTTCCAAGTCTTACATTAGACCTTTTTCAAAACTTAGTAGTTATAGTGA
>PLXF01000186.1 GCA_003151315.1 Parachlamydiales bacterium | reverse complement strand
ATTCTTTGTGTTTTTCGTCTTTAAGAAGAATGGCAAACTCCAGGTCGGAATAGGGACTGGCAAATCCACGCCCTATTGACCCAAAGGCAACAAAGGCAAAGTCTTCTGTAGGTAGAGGAGCTGCGACCAAAATGGTGTCCTGAATTAACGATGTAATGAAATCCTTATACTTCTGTGTGATCAGGCAATTGATAGCTTCCATGGATTGGTTGTTTTCTAGCAGATCTTTTGCTTCCTTTCTTAACGCCTCTAAAGAGGTTTGGTATCTCTTGATTGTATCTGCGTTGAGCTTATAGAGGTCTTTCCCTTTTGCGTTGTCAGCCGTTTCTGAAGCGGAAGATAGGTTATGTTCTTGTAAAAATTGCCTCTCTACGCGAACTAAAGCTTGGTGAAGCCTGTCCTGAAAAGGGAGAGTATCTGGCATTTGTAAGGAGAGGCAGAGAGCATTGCTGAAAAAGGCAGCGGCCAAAACATAAGATTTTTTCTCTAGGTAGAGGTCTCCTAACATTTCATAATTGAGGATATGGAGCTTGTGGTCTTGTAATAGTTTTAGGAAATCGACGCTATCTTCTTCGGTGACTGCCCAGCGGAGAGCCTCTGCTTCTTGGAGTTCTTTTTCTGATAGTTTTTTAAGGGTAAGGCTCAATCCCTCTTTAATGTATCTTTCTGTAATTCGCAGTTGGTTCGGGCAATGTTCTTTCGCTAATTCCAAAAAAGAGAGGGATTTTTCTGCATCTTGGAAGGGATTATCGCTATCGCTATACAGATTCCCAATGTCTTTGTAGATCGTCGATACGCGGGTATAATTCCCAATAGTATCTGCAACAAGTTGTAAACACAGATTGGCGGCATCGGTAGCCTTTTGGTAAAATATCCTTTTTGTGGGTTGATCCGAGATCTTGTGAGCTTTGCGTTGGTAAACCCTAAGCAGTTGCCGTTGAGTAAGCAACTGATTAAAAGGATCGTCTATTTTCACAAGATCTAAGTACAGTTTTTCCGCTTCCTCTAGATCGCCTATTTCAAAGTAGAAATGTCCTAAATTCCGCTTGAAAATGACGGCGTCTCCTACAACGGTGTTGTTATCGGGCACATTGGCCCAGTGACCTGTGGATAAATCGATGATTTCTCGCAGTTCACACGCTTTTTTGAGATATTTTTCTGCGAAGGAGCTACTGGTCAACAGCGCTTTTTGATTTAAGGAAATCTGTCCTAGATGGCACAAACCGAGATGGTGTAAAACAAGGGAGTAGAGAGCGGGCAGTATGGGGCTGGTTGCAGCTAAGGTCTCACAAACCTGCACGGCCTCCCTATCTTGAAAATGACCATCTTGTTCGCAAAGTGTTTTGGCTAGTGTTAATTTTTGGAGAGCAGTCGCTAATTTTTCTGTGTGAAGGTAGTAATTGCCCTCAACATATAATGTACGGATAGTTTTTAGAAGAAATTCCGTGTGATCGGGATAAAATTCTAAAGTCACAGAAACGGCACTCTCTGCTAAGGGGAGAAGTGTCTGATTTCTACGCAAATCAGAGGGCGTCCTATTGTTCAAAGAAAAATTTTCATCTAAGATCTGAAAGGACATTCTTAATTTATCTTCATTTGGTTTTGCTGAAGCGTAATTCGCAAGAGGGCATAAAACTAATAATATGATAATGATCCCTTTTCCATACCGCTCGAGCAAGAATCGGAGCTTGTTTTGCTTAATGAATTTTATAATCATTTGGCTCTGCGTTTGAGCAGGTGTTTGTCTATAGCTTGATCATTTTTTTCTTGCAGCTTTTTCCACGTTTCGTAAAAGGTTTCATTAATCTCTTTAACGTGACTTTTATTCCCTGGATCAAACCCTTGAATGTTCTTTATTCCTTTTGATAAAAACTGATTCGTTTGTTTGGCAATACTTACAACATGCTCAATTCCAATTCGGGAAGGAAGGTCTGTAAANNAATATTTCTGGTAGGCGACTGAGGTTTGCGGTGAAATTTTCAGCAATTTCTTTTTGATCTGAACGCATTCTAAAGCTGTGGGAACTAAAGAATCAGCGATTGACAAATCGAGAGGGATCGCTTCCCGTACAATCATGAATTCTTTGAGTTCCAAAGCCTTTGTCTGGTTTATTGTTCCATCAAAAATCATTGCAAAAAGAGCGGGCGGAGTTTCTGTAATATAACGAAATTTTTCAGCGATACCGTACTGCTCAAAACTGATCGGTTTATGATGACCGCGCAGGAGAAGTAGATGCTGCAAGGTTGTCAGATCGTGTGTCTGGATAAATTCCCGGGTTTCTCTGGGTCTAAGTTCTACGTAGGGCCCAAATTTTGTAGATTGGATACCATAATTCCAACAGAATTGTTCCCCTTGCTCAATTGCATTTGTCGCGACCAGAACATATCGATCGCCGACTCCATTACTGTTTTCAACATGAATTAACCCTGTATTGGGAAATCCGTCGTTGATCTGGGGGATTTCGTTTCTAAAATTCAAACTATCAATCAATCCCAGAGCATATCGACTATGGGCAGCTTCGTGATCGAGGAAGCCCTTATATTCGCCCACAATCGATAAGGGATTCATAGGATGTGACGCGTATAGACCGAGCCCAGGGGAGGCGCTTAATCTGTTCCCGCTGGAGTCGCATGTCACTTTCGATAAAATATGCACGGAAGAGACAAATTCTCTATAGTTTTGTCGGACGATTTCAGAAAAGGGGAAGAGTTCATCGGACTGTGTTGGATTTGCATATTCTTGGGGTAAGAAGTTCGAAGAAAATCGGATTTCATCTGTATAGTCGGCTTGCGTGATTTCTTTAAATTGCCTTCGAGTTAATTGTGTTTTATTTCCCCCTTCATCTCTCCAAAATAATCCAATGGTTTCATTGGGGTCGGTGGTTGTAGGGTAGGCAAGGTTCAAAATATCTTGATAGGTTCCCCCTTGAGCTGTTCGGGCTGTTTTAGAGGCGCCTTTAGCTAATAAGCATTGGATCATTTGTATGTCGCAATTGGCCGCTGCATGGTGGAGCGCTGTCCAATTACGTGAATCTTTTGCCTCAATATGAGCGCCAGCTTCAAGCAATTGTTTAGCAGCTCGATCATTTCCAGAAATTGCGGCTACATGCAAGGGGGTGAATTTGTATGTAGTGATAGGCGTATTGAGTTTAGGGGAGCCTCGATAGACATAGACGCCAAAATCGATGAGATGGTCGATGCGAGCAATAATTCCCAAATCTAAAGCGGCAATCGAGAGTGTTATTTTAGGGAACTCCCCGTTATACCGTTCGTGATATGGTTTTTTTTCACTTTCTATGGTTTTTACAACGTCTTGATGTAGTTTGTGTAAAATTAGGTTATGCGAGCTAATTGTGTTCATAATTAAATCCTGATAAATCGATCTCTTATTCTTGGTGGCCGTTCATTTGGAAAAAATGCAAATTGCTTTTCGATACTCTCTATTAACCGCTGTTTTAAAGGGATAGACGTAGATTTTTGGGGAAAGTCTACTTGATCTGCTGGCTCGAGATCGATCTCGGGTGCAGGTACCTCAGGAGTTGGGGGAAAATTGGTTGGAGGTTCTGGAGGCATGTATTTTTCAGTCTCTCTAAAAAATGAACAGTCATCTAGCATTCCCCTTTGAAGTCCTTCCGTAATTCGGTTTTTATAGCAGTTATAAGCAGTTTTAGTAGAACTAACCACTGTTTTCATGGCAGTTTTATCGTCTTTTTCGTGAAGTAATTCGATTATATTTCTTTGTAGAGATAAATATTTATCCATAACCAAAGAATTAGCAATATGGAATGAATTGCTTCTCTTCCCTGTCCAAGTTTTCTTAAAATTACTTAAATCGCAACTCGTTTTTAAGGTATCTAGAAGAGTAATCTGCTCTGAGATATGAGAAATTTTTGCATCCACAGAAAGGGATTGGAGAGGTGGACGTAGAGAAAGGACCGCATACTTCACTTTATTTAAATATAAGAGCGCTTGGGTATTTTGAATGAGGCGTTCTCTATTCAAAATAAGTAACGGTTCTCCGGATTGTCCATCCGCTAATCTGAGTTGGTTGATAAATTGTTCAACAAGAGAGATGAACGGTTCAATTTTAGAGAGAGAAAAATCGGGCGAGATTTCCTCTAAATAGTCTGCATATTTATTCGCCAGTATATAATTGGTTTCCGCGTCTCCCTGTCGATCAAATATAAAACATTCTACGGATTGCAACTGAGGCTGTAGTTGTTCATAAGCCTGATGTATTTTTTTAAATAGTTGAGCATCTCCAGTAGCCCTATCGGGATGAAATTCTAAAGCTAGTTTTCTGTAACGCTTCGTAGCTTCCTGCGGACTCGCGTCAGGACTTAACCCGAGAATTTTATAAGGGTCGTTTGAGAAAAAATCGGGAGGATTATAATGTCTCGTGGAATGATTCTCTTGAGAATGCACCTCTGTAGAGATTGAGAGAGAAGCTAGGAGAGAATAGTCGATAATACCCGGTATTTGAGGAGCGGATTGTCTAATCGATTCAAACCAAGGCTCCCAGTGATCCTGCAAGAAAGGTGGTAACGGCATCCTGTCCCTGCGCGATCTCGATAAAATGACATCGTGCCCTATTATTAAATTGGATATCGATTCTCCTCTTGGACTATTTACAAAAATTGTCGCGTTGGTTTGCTCCGGAGTTAGAAGTCGATCTGCCAAAGTTCTGATTTGCTCTTCCAAATGTCTCTGTAGCTCTTCAAAACTGTGAATGTCAGTTTGTCCAATATTGCGTGATAATGGGTTGCCTAGGTTCGTTAGGTTAGGTTCAAAATTCATGGCTTATCCTCCTTTCTATTAGAAATCATATGAAAAAGTATTCTCCCTGTTATTATAGGGCAGGGTCTATACTAAAGCGCGCTTCAAAAATTTGGGCCTACACTAAAGCGTGCTTCAAAAAATAAGGGTTTGAAAGGTACTTTATGTTCCCCGGCTAGACTCAGGGCTTCTTTATCGCCTTCTTTGTAAGAAACAGGGAGGACAACGCCGATATCTACTCCCAACCGTTTAATAACATTTATATTTGCTTTGGGCTCGGAATCATCTTTGGGCATTTGTTGAGGTAAGGTTACCATTACGACTTCGGTTAACCCACGTCCACGATATACGGCTACAAATTGCTTATCTGGATAATAAGTCCAGCGCTTTAAGGCCGCTAGTTGTAGAGCGGCTACTGCGGCTGTTTTTTCATCTGAATATTCGTGTTTGTCCGTTGCCACTTCAGTGCCTGTCCAGCAAGCCACTTTCCAGCAATTATTATCTCGTTGAATGGTAGTAAGTACGCACATATTTTTGCCTTTTGTTATGGGGCTCTTCAGCGGCCAACACCGCTGAAGAGTTGGGTTTATTCTTTTATTGGTTGAGGTGTTGCAACCTTGAGGTTTCTGAAGGTGCTAAGTTCTTTATTGAAGTCTCGAGACTTGATGTTCAATGCGGCCATAGCCCAGGCAACTGTAGCCTTGTCGACAGATCCCATCCTTTCGGTGTAGTCGTAAAGATCCATGTCGACTTGCCAGCTGGGAATAGTGATTGTGGAGCCATCCTCAGACTCAATGATTTTCTCTGAAACAGGAACCGATGCAACGCCAAAGCACACATGCTCTTTAAGGACCGATTTCGCCGTTTCTTCAAGTCTGGCGGCAAATGCTGCATGGGAAATCAAGGCGTACCCATCCGTAATTTCACCGGATACATTTATAAGACCTTGTTCGACCCAATCGATTCCTTTATTCACGGTATGAACTTCGGCTTGAAATCCATAGGTTGCTTGTAGCTCTTGATAACGGGTCTTGAGCAACTGTTGAGTAAGATTTGCCATCTCTTGGTTTTGAGCTAGAAAATGGATGGTGGGGAACCGATGTCCATTTTCGAGAGCTGTTTGTAAACTCTTGANNTGGCTGTTTCGTTGTGGGCATGTGGGTTTTTATATCACTATATTCATTAACCAAAAATTCCTGAGCTTGGGAGAGGTTTAGCGTAAAATCGGGATGCTTTTTATCTCCGCCTTTTACCCAGAAATCCATATCTTTTTCAAAGAAGAGCCGTTGGAAAAGATCGTTTACTTTATCAATGGTCATCTCTTGAATATTTACTCCAATAAGATTTGCCTGAAGGATTAATCGATCGGATGCTTTTCCTGTTTCTGGGTTTAACATTAGAAAGGTGGGGGGAGTCGCTACTGTTGCTAAAGCTGCCATGTTTGCCTCTTGATTTTTCGATTTTCGAGTCTGTTTTTAGATACCTAGATGGAAGGGATCTTAAAAAACGGTTTTAGGATAAGCAATCGGTGCATAAAGAAAAAATTAATAAAGTTGATTTAAAAATAAGCAAAACTTATGCCGATGAGACGCTTGTTAAACTCGGGTAGAAAATGTACAAAGTCGAGTTAAGGGAGTCTGACGGCTACCACTCCGCAGAAAGGGCTAGAACTGCCTCGAACAATCTTTATGCCATTTATGGTAGAACTACCTGCTATCAAATGGGGGGAAGTGTTCACCGTGAAACGTCTAAATATAGTTAGGGTGCCCCGACCAACCTCTTTAACGAAAGTGTATGTACGCGCTCCATCGTCTTCTTTGGGATACAGTCGCTCTTCTGTGGCTATATAATGCAAAACGTAAGTTACGTAAATCTCTTTTATTGTAGGAATTTGGTATTTTGCCGAGGCTGTGCGACTTAATTTTTTAATTAGTGTAACTTGGGTAGAGTATCCCTTATTTCGACTGCCGGCTAACAGATTTTTCGTTGTTAATTCCCAGTGGGTAGGTCCGAATCTAACCAACCCCTGATCCTCTAGGAATGGAGCCCAGTTCTCTCGCACCTCCAGGGGATTGCTTTGAGGCGGTGGATAGGTCGCCTCTATATAGGGACGGATACAATCGAGATAAAAATGGACAAAAGTCGTCAGCTCTTGGGGGATTAAGGTCAAAGTGTGTGTGTCTGCGACTGTATAGGGGGATCCATCCTCTTTTTTCTCATTGCCTTTTGTGGGGCACTTACTTTCGAGAATTTGGATAATATTGCGGGGCAGCGAAGGGATGAGCGGGGGAAGGGCATTTAAACGTGTAAGAGATGTGTGCCAATGAGTCGCCATAGGAATTAAAGGTTTAACGTAACTGGCGACTAGATCGGCCAGCTCGGGAAGTAACGGGGTATTTTGCAAGAGCTCATTTCGGATGGGTGCGCGGTTATAGCTATTTAATCGATTGAGTTGCTCCTGAGGCGTAATCCATCCCCGAGGCATTTCCTCGTGCTGAGGACATTGTGCTACAGCTGTCATATGCATCTCCTGTAAATAATAAATTCAATATATGTTCTCGTTGCGTAAAGAAAAAATTAATAAAGTTGATTTAAAAATAAGCAAAACTTATGATCTTCGCATCAATTTGAGGGTTTTTGATGAAACAGCTACTTAATTTGGCCCATTTAAAATTTTTTTGTGACGCTGCTATTTACCATAGCATCTCGGAAGCGGCTAAAATGAATTACGTGAGCCAGTCGGCGGTCAGTCAAGCGATCGCTAAACTGGAAATGATTTTGGGCGCTCGGCTTTTGGTGCATACTCGACAAAAATTTCAGCTCAGCGAAGTGGGTAAGGTGGTCTTTGAGCAGGCAGGTCAAATTTTTAAGAATGTGGAAGATATCTACGCCAAGATCAGCCAAAAAAGTGAGGCTTTGAGCGGGGTTCTTAAATTTGTCTCAACGAAAAGCTTAGGGGTTTCTTTCCTTCCCTCCTTATACCGGCAAACCCAAAAAAATCTCCCTGACATCTCTCTTAATTTTTTATTGGGAGGCCGGAATTTTATCCGCAACGCTCTTCGACAGCACGAGGCGGAATTTGCGATTGTGGTCTACGACCAAGATTTCTCCCAATTTAGCAAAAGGCCCTTGAAGAAGGGGAGGTTCAATCTCTATCAGAGTCAGACAGCCCCCTCTCACCTGATTGAAAAAGGGATTTTTGTCGACTATCTGGAGGATCGGTGTGTGAAGGACTTGCAGACCCATTTTTCGCAGACCGATCGTTCCCATATCCAAATTAAGGGGGAATTGTCGAGTTGGGAGACCGTCGCCCGTTTCACCGAAATGGGGATAGGGGTGGGCTTTTTCCCCGACTATCTTCTCACGGATAATCGCTATCCTACGATCCAGGTATTCCCGATCGAGATTCCCCATTTTGAGTATGAAATCTGTGCGATCCACAATAAGGAGGAACCCCTCTCTCGTCTAGCCGTGGCATTTCTCGATCAATTCGCAATAGGGAAATCGCCCAATGGCCTCTAAAAAGGGTGTGATTGCCTACCTATATCTGGCGAGTCGCACTCTGTGCAGCCCTTTGGAATCGCTGTTTATCCTTTTAATTTTTATTTTGAGTAAGGATATGGGGGCCACCGTTTGGCAAATTACCCTATTGGCCTGCTCTAAACCGATCGTTTCTCTCGCTGCCTTTTACGCCAGTTCATTCATTGCGGCGAGACCCGATCGGATTCGGACCTATTTAGTGGCAGCTACCTGCCTAGGGGCCCTTCCTGGTCTCCTTTTTCCTTTGGTAGAGAATGTCTGGTTTTTTGTGATTGCTTATCCTCTATTCATAGGGGCTCAAAGGGCCGTTTTCCCTGCATGGAATGAAATTTTAAAACAAGAGATAGGTTTAGCCCGGTTGCCTAGCCTGGTAGCAAAAGGGGTCTCTATTAACTATTTTCTGATCATGAGCTTTCCGTTTATCGCGTCCTTTTGGCTTGATCGGGATCCAGGTATTTGGAAGAGCCTCTTTTTCATGGCATCGGCTCTTCAGTTGTTAAATGTTTTTTTGATTCTTCGGTTAGCGCCGCGCGGAGAAATGGCGAAAGCAGATCCCACCCGATCTACGGCTCCTTGGAAAAAAGGGGTGAAATTATTGGCGGATCGACCCGATTTTGCCAAGTATTTGGCCCTCTATTTTTTAGGAGGAGTGGGGATTATCGCGATTCAACCGATCATGCCGATCTTTTTTAGGGAAAATTTAGATCTTTGCTACAAAGAGCTGACTTTGGCAATCGGTTTATGTAAAGGGCTAGCCTTTCTTCTCACTTCGGGGATATGGGCTCGATGGAGTCGTCGGATGTCGTTGTATCGGTTGAATGGCTATATCAATCTGTTCTCGTCGCTTTTCTTCCTCTTTTTGATCTTATCGAGTGGAAATACGGCCTGGCTATTTGTGGCTTTTGGGATGTATGGGGCGATGCAAGGGGGCTCTGAAATGAGTTGGAATCTCTCGGGACCCCTCTTTTCACGCAAAGAGGAGAGTTCTGTCTACTCGAGTTTAAATCTCGCTCTCGTTGGCGTTAGAGGGTGTGTCTGCCCTATTATTGCTCAGCTTCTGTTTATCTACACTAGCGCTCTGACGGTGTTCATCAGTGCGGGGTGCTTGTGTTTTGCCTCTCTCTTTTATGCCCTTTGGCTCGATCGACAGCAGAAGAGATTAGATCCGTTTGTGGGTGGTTATGTCGTGTGAATTGAGGATTTCTCAATATCTGAACGGCTCTTTAGGGATTCATGAGCTCGGTATTACAAAAAAAACCGGCCCCCATTTTTTAGATGCAGCAAAGAGGGTGGAAGCGCGGTGGAAGATGATTTCCACCTATAAGCTCCGCTCCTATATTTTAGAAGTTTGCTCTCCTGAAATGGAGACGTGTGAAGCGTATACGAAAAGCACAGATTTTCGAAAAATTAAGGATCCCCGCTATTTGAAAGAGCCCGATGTTTGGGTCCCTGAGCGGGTTCGTCTCTATGCGAAATTGATTGAACATCTCTTTATTCAAACAATCTCCCTGTCTAAACGGTTAAAGCCAGACAGCCTTGCGGTGACCGCTATGAGAGGGGGCACGGGAGTGGGGAAATCGCACCATTTGGCGGCTCTTTTAGGGGGGGATACATCGGGTGTTTTAAGCCCCGATATAATTAAGGCTTACCTCAAAGCTCACACCTCCTCTCCTCTCGTTAATACGCAGGTTTATATTGAGGGGACGGCTCTATTTGCCCTATTTCAACAAGCGATTTCAGGACAAGCGCTGCAATGTAAAATCGTCACCGATACGAGGCTTATTTCGATAGACTATTTTGAGTCGAGCGTTTTAGAGCCTGCAAAATGGAGGCAAGGGGCCGCCTCGTTAATCGATTTGGACGCTCCGTTGCAGACCTCCATTCTTCGGGTTTTGGCGAGAGATCCTTACGGGAAAGATCCTTGTGTCCATCTAGACGCGCTAGTGTTTGGGTTTTCTCAGATTAGAAAGAGCCGAACTGCGTTTGTTAAAATGGTCAAAACAGCGGCAGAGATCAGAGAATATGAGCTATACGTTACCGATGCAGAGGGAGAGAAGAAATTAGTGGCTCAAAAAAAAGGGGCTGCCTTTGATATTCTGGACCCAACCGTTTTTGAGGAGTCTCTACGGGTCCCTTCTGAGAGAGAAATTAGACATATTTTGAAAAGGGTCATCACATCGCCATACGTAGAAAGAGCCATCGAGAGAGGAGATATCCAACCTGACCAGAAACCGCGATTAGCTCGGTGGGAAGGAAAAACATTAGCTCAAGCGATGGGGATACACGTGCGCGGCGGCGTTGCGACGTTAGATGAACGGGTATTTTTGCCTGATACTATTTCTACCCTCCGTCATGTTAAAAAAGATTATTTGTATGGTTTTAAGCACCTCTTGAAGATAGAAGACCGCCATTTTTGCGATCTATTTTTAGCTGTGAAAAAGGGAGATCTCCCATTTGTTGAATCTTTTTTAGATCAGACGGAAAACGTAAATGTACAATTTTTTCAAGATGCGCTGACCCTAGGGGCTATTTTTAACCAGGNNTGAAGCCTCCTTTTATTGCGGGGAGTAAATCCCTGCCCCCTCGCCGATTTTGACGTATTCAAGTACGCATGGGAAGAGCGGTTAACCCCGATGGGTCATGCAATTGAAAAGAAAAGCATTGGGGTGGTGGAAATATTACTTGAGCATGGTGTTGAAATCGACAGTGTTTCAAGACAAAAAAGGGATAGAGATGACAGTGCACTGTCTTTATTTTTTGACAACCACGAACAATCTGGATCTAATTCTTCTTTATTAAAACTCCTCTTGGAGCATGGAGCTCGGGTTGATGGCCTGAAGCGACGTACAATCTTTGCGATTGGAGTTTATGCCAATGTGGAGGAACTGAGGCTGCTCGCTTCTTTTGGATTTGATTTACAATCTTGTTACAATGATGAGACCTCTATTTTGGATCTGGCGATGATGCAAGAGCAAAAGGCTAATCTTTTTCATCTTGACGAACCATCCAGGGAAAAGGTGCTATTTTTGCTCAAATACCAAACCGATAAAAGTCGGTATACATTCGATTCCAATGGCGAATACATATCTCCCTATTCATTGAGAAAAATCACCCTTCCGGAATCTGTTCAAAATAAGGATCTGATCCAAGCGGTAAAAAAATGGGATTTGGCGGCCTTTATGACTTTGATTGAAGAGGTTGATGTGAATCAGAGAGGCCCTACAGAGGCTCGTTGGACTTGTCTGCACCATCTTTTTGCTGAGCTTAATCATGGATCAGTTAGCGAAGAATATGACTATGTTGCGATCGCACAAAGTAAAGAGATCCATTGGATCGATTATCTCATTAAACGGGGAGCTAGACCTCTGAGAGATGAAGTGGGCAGAACTCCATTGATGTGCTTAACTCTAAATTCTTTTAACCGCGGATTCAATCGTCAGGTCATCGACCGTTATGCGGGCTTTGAGGCCACCTTCTACAACTTGGATCCTGAAGAATACAAACAAAAGTTATTTCATTTGAGAGATACGGGTTTTAGTTCTCAAGAAATTCTATTCGGAACGATTGCGGTTCCGATTGCCTCTATTTTCAATAGGTTTTGGAAGAGTTTTTTTCTATACCCAACGTGATTCAAGAATTCTCCATTTTCGTCAGCCATTTGACTTTTTATCCTACTGGCCATTAATCTGATAGAAATTTTTTCGAGGGTTTATGGTTTCTTTTTTATACGGCTTGCTTAGTTTTCTGTTTATGGTTACTCAGATTTTTTCTGATCACACATGGATCGATCAGGAAGGTCGCGAGATTCGGATTGTGACGGCGCGCTCGATTGACGCGATCGATCTGACTCAAGGAAAAGATGTTTTGGTCAGAGGTTTCATGTTGGGATATGAGGACGTTCCGTTAACAGATCTCAATCCCGCATTCAGATCGATTGGAGATGTGAGACGTTTTTATGAAGACTATTTTGACAGCGAGTTGGAGCACTACAAACACGGAGAGTTGATTTGGATACAGGCATTCGAAGGGGATCGCCTGTTAGGCTGGGCCACTTTCCAAGAGGAAGATCGGGATGCTCTCTATATGAATCTGTTGGTGGTTGCTCCTGAAGGGCAAGGAAGGGGGGTAGGGAAACAGTTAACTTTTTCGATCCTTTCTCCCGATCTATATCCAGAGACTAAAGAAATTCGTCTTTTGGTCCGTAAAGTGAATGAGAGTGGGCGGCAGTTTTACGAGAATATCGGATTTTCTCCCTTCGACTACAATCGGCCCGATAATTTTGTGGATCTTTCCCTCTTAACCGGTTTGCGATGGCAGTCTATACTGTGTCCAGTCGAAAGTTAGACAACCAATCCATGCTANNTTTCAACTGGACACAGTATATAAGTGGACCCCCTTTCCCTTTTTTGCTATGAATTTATTTCTGACTAACTTGTGTATAAACGAGGGCAAGATGGACGAAGGGTTTTTTAATCTTTCCAAGTGTTATTTCAATACTCATGGCTTCCTAAAACTAGATCGCCTATTTCCCACAGAGCTCGTTGACAGTTGGCAAAGGGAAATTTTGTCGCAAAAATCGAGCCAAAATGTCGAAGGGGAGGGCTCGCCTCAGCTTCGAGGGCGCTTTATTATACCCGTGGAGATTAAAAATGCGTTTAACCACCCCGATTTTTATGCCAATAAAACGTTATTGCCTCTGATGAANNAGCCGGGTGCCGTGGACCAGGACATCCATAGCGATTACTATCCCCTTTTTGAAGAAGAGCCGGTATTAAGAGGGGCTCTTCCTCCTTATGCGATTACAGTCGGGATCCCCTTAGTTGATGTCGATGAGGTCAACGGCCCCACGAAAATCTGGGCCGGTTCCCATAAATCCCCTTCATTAGATCTAAAGACATTGGATTGCTATCCGCGTCATCTGCTGATGGGGGAGCGAGGAACGTGCTATTTTTGGGACTACCGGACATTCCATGCGGGAGGGTCGAACTTCTCCGATGAGCCGAGACCTCTTCTCTATCTCGCCTATACGAGGCGTTGGTTTAGAGATCTTCTCAATCCTGATCAGCTGATTTTACGCGATGAGGAATACCAGAAAATTCCTCCTGAATATCGGAATTTATTTCCGATCCAAAAAATTAGACGGCTCGGTTCTGCTCAAGAGCGCGTGCAGGAAAACCTCCCTTCTTGTCTCACGGTTTGAATCGCTTTTTCTAGGTGTTCTTTTACGGGTAGTTCAAACCACTCGAAAAAGAGATCGAATCGGCGCATTCGACTCTGTCGTGTCAACTGGGAAACCTTATATTTTGAATCGAGAATATGAATTTTCGCTCGTCGTTCGGGATCTAAGATGAGGCCGATGCCTTTCGGCTTAAAAACCACTTTCTGAATCGTTTTTAAGGGGATAATTAGAGTTTCTTTTCCCTTAGGTGCGTAGATCAGGTTACCCATTTCGATAATTAAGCAATCGGGGTTGCGTTTCATCCGACGTAAGCGCAGNNAGGTGTGTGATACAAAGGAAAACGGCTAGAAATACAAGCCAGTAGGTAAAGCTCCAAGTGGGGCGGCTTTTGTTCAAAATCAAGTCTAAAATGTAGGAAATAGCGATCCCCACAGAAGCTCCCCCTATGGTTTCTAGGTATTGGCGCCATTTAACTTTAGAATTAACAACCGTTTGAAAAATCATACTGATCCGTTCCAAAAAAAATATTGTAAACAGCTAAGGGAAAATGTTCACCTAAAATTTTTCCTTTTATTTTTTGTAAGGATAAAGTAGATTATTCCTCTTTATAAAAAACTAACAATGTAGAGGTTCTGATGAGTTCCGTCGATTATACTCCTATGAGTTCTAATTATTCTTCGTTCGAGATAGAGCAGATGGCTCCGCCTCAGAGTTCGCTTCGCGGAAAAATATATGGCCTCTTCCACTCCTGCTCTTCTGGATTGCGCACGGCGGCGAATAAAGTCTCTTCTGCAACGAGAGAAACGGTCAAATTCTTTAACGATAGAAAGCCTGTAATCAATTTAAGCGGACGAATGGCTTTTGGAGGAAGTGGAGCTTTGTATGCGCTCCTAGGTTCCGTGACGGTGTCGGCAGGTTTTGTAAAGGGTGACTTTCAGGTAATGGGACTGGCCGCATTAACTGTGGCGGTAGGAATTGCGCAGTTCAAAATCGTGAATGGACTCGAGGGCTTAAGTTTTAGGGGAGTTGACGATCCTCTAAAAATTGTAGGGGCTTCAATTGGCGCGGTGGGAGGGATTGGCATAAGTAACTTTGTAGGAAATCTAATTGGCGAACAGACGCATGGCTGGGCGAAGATGGGTTCTTGGGCGGTTATTGTGAGTGCTTCTGGCGTAGCGAGCTTTATAGGCGGATGCGCGGTGGCTATTATTGCTCTTCCTCTCGTAGAAGGGGTTGGCGCAATATATGGCCGAATTGAAGAGAGCTGTTGCCCTTCGTTCGAAGAGCTAGAAGTCCCCCTGCAAAATGAACTCCCAGGAGAAGTACAGTTCTCAGTTCCCTCGTAAGTTTAATAAACACATTGGTTAACAGGATCTGAGAATATCGCGCTGAATATTTTAAGAATGCTTGGCTACGCTAGGTGGCTTTCAAAGAATCGTGAAGCTCCGCAGGCGCAACCCTAATCTCCGCAAGAAGGTCTAATAGGCTGATTAACAAGTAGATATATATTATTTTATTTTGCGCCAATTCCTCTCTTTTTCCCGATCGGAAGCTATTTTTTGAGTGAATACCATTTCGATTTCCTCATCTGAGCTTGTTTGCTTTAGATTCTGAATGAATTGCCGATCTTCTAAAGCCACTGCGCTTAACGACTCTTCTATCTGGGCAATAACTGCGCTTAGTTCTTCGGTAGGAGGGTTGGCTTTGAGGTTTTTGTGGAGTTGCAAGTGTCCTGCTATGAGGTCGATAATTTGGCTGTGGCTGCCCGCGATAAACGCTTGTGAAATTTTGAGACGAAACAGTTGATCGGTGGTAAAATGGGCATATCTAACTGAGGTCATGGAACTTCTCCTGCTTTGCAACAAGAAATTATACCTCTGTTTTCTCTATAAAATAAAGTCAGGGAAGAAAGGGCGCAGAAAACTGCGCCCTAAAATAGGCTTACTCTTTGGCGTCTGCGATCAGCGCTTCGGAGAGGAGGACGACTCCCGCCATAGAGACGGCGTGGCGCAGGGAATTTTTCACCACTTTGACCGGATCGATTACGCCGGCGGCGATGAGATCTTCCACGGTGTTGGAAAGGGCGTTAAATCCAAACGTTTTACCGCTTCTCAATACCTCTTCGAGGGTTGTTGAAGGATCGAACCCCGCATTTGCAATGATTTGCCGGATGGGTCCTTCGCAAGCTTGGAGAAGGATTTTCGCTCCCACTTTTTCCTCTTTCGAGAGGTTGAGGTCTGCGGTAGTCCTTCCGGCTCGGAGAAGGGCAACGCCTCCGCCGGGAACGATCCCCTCTTCGAGAGCGGCTCGGGTGGAGCTTAAGCTGTCTTCATACATCTGCTTTTTCTTCTTCATTTCCGATTCGGTAGGAGCTCCTACTCGGATCACAGCAACGCCCCCTTTGAGCTTCGCTTTGCGCTCATCGAGTTTCTCTTTGTCGTAGATCGAGGTGGCCTCAGCGCTTTGCGCTTCGATTTGGGCCACGCGGGACTGGATTTTTTCTAGATTCCCTTTTCCGCCGACGATCGTCGTCTTATCTTTTGTGATCGTGATCTGGTCTGCGCGGCCTAACATCTCTACGCCTGCGTCGCGAAGCATGTACCCTTTTTCTTCGCTAACCACTTCAGCGCCGGTCAAAATCGCCAAATCTTCGAGGAGCTCTTTGCGTCGATCTCCGTAGCCCGGAGATTTAATGGCGGCCACTTTGAGAGTGCCCCGGAGTTTGTTTACAACGAGGGTAGATAGGGCGTCTCCATCAATGTCATCGGCGATGATGAGGAGCTCTTGTCCACTTGCCGCCGTTTGCTGCAACAGGGAAAGGATCTCTTGTGCTGAGGAGATTTTTTTGTCGGTGATGAGAACAGCGCAGTTAGTCATCTCAACGGTGAGCTTTTCTCCATTGGTGCAGAAATAGGGGCTTAAATAGCCGCGATCGAGGAGCATCCCCTCCACGAGTTCTACAACCGTCTCGGTTCCTTTACCCTCTTCAATGGCGATTACCCCTGTTTTACCCACTTTATCAAAACATTGGGCGATCACTTCCCCAATTTCTTGGTGGCCTGACGCTGAAACAGCGGCGATGTTGCGGGTCTCTTGGCTATTTTGGACAGCGAACGACATCAGGTCGATCTCTTTGAGCACCGTTTCTAGCGCTTTGTCCATCCCTCGCTTAATGGCGATGGGATTGGCGCCCGAGGCGATATTTTTTACGCCCGCTTGGACAAGGGCTCTCAAGAGGAGAATGCCAGTTGTTGTGCCGTCGCCCGATTTTTCTTTAATTTTCGCCGCGACCTCTTTGCCCATGGCGACGCCCATGTTTAAAAAGGGGTTTTTGAGTTCGAGATCTTTGGAGATGGTGTAGCCATCGCTAGAGATAGTTGGGGAGCCCCAGGAGGCTTGTAATCCGACATTTCGGCCTCGAGGTCCGAGCGTTATAGCCACCACTTCGGCTAACTGGTCGATCCCATCGCGTAAAAAGACGCGTGCATCTTGGTCAAAAACAATGTCCTTAGCTGTCATAATCCCTCACTCTAGTGTTTCTGCGGGCGAGTCTAAACGAAATTTTGTTATCCTGCAATCGTCAGAGACTGTTCACAAACTAATTTTGAATCGAAAATCGGCCAAAAGAACCAGAAAAGCGACGGAAACTTGAGTCACGCGAGGTATACAGTCTCTCAGGAATGCGCTTGCTTATAGACGGCGCTTTTAGGTAGGTGTTTTAATTTGGCGGCCAATTTAATGGCCTCTTTGAGAGAAATTCCATGGAGCTCTTGCAATAGCTCGAGCAGCTCGTCTAAGCTGAGCTCCTCTTCGGGGAGCTTGCCGCCTGAAATCAACAAGACGATTTCCCCTTTGGGGCGATGCTCTTTAAAGTGGGCGATTAGCTCTGACGCAGTGCCTCTTCGGCACTCCTCATAGGTCTTCGTCATTTCTCTAGCGACAGCGACCCTTCTTTGAGGGTCGAGGGTATGGAGCTCTTCCAGCGTATCGACGAGCCTTTCAGGGCTCTCAAATCCGATGGTAGTTCCTGGATAGGAGAGGAGTTTGCGTAGGACCTTTTGCCCTTTGCGCGGCAAAAAGCCGATAAACTGAAACTGCGCCGTATCGAAACCGGAAAGGAGCAGGGCTTGGATAGGGCTGCAAGGGCCAGGAATGGCGGTAAAGGGGAGGGAGGCTTCTATACAGGCTTGGACCAATCCCAAACCAGGATCGTTGATGCAAGGGGTCCCTGCGTCGGATACGAGGGCGATCTCTTTGCCGCCCCTCAGTTCGTCTAAAACGCGGGCCAGAGCCTTACTTTCATTGAATTGGTGGAAGGGGGCCATGGACTTATGGATCCCGTATCGGTTGAGTAAAATGGAGGTTCTGCGGGTGTCTTCGCACAAGATTAGCTCGCACGATTCGAGGCAAGCCAAAGCCCGTTTTCCGATATCTTCGAGATTACCGATGGGTGTTGCGACGAGGTAGAGCAAGGAAAAAATACAGGTTACAGAGTGAAGGTGGCACTCAGATTCGAACTGAGGGTGGAGGCTTTGCAGGCCTCTGCCTTACCNNGGCGATGCCACCGAAAGGTCACCATTATGACCGATTAGCGCCTATTCGTCAACTTCGTTGGTTTCTTTAATCCTGGCTAGAGAGGATATTATATCGTTTTTGGTTTTTGGTTCCAGATTTAGCGTTTTAAAAGCCTCCATAAATTCTGAGCCCTGATCGCTAAGAATATTTTTTATATAGTCAGCGCAAATAATTTTAGTATCCTCTGCAGTTAGCTTTGAGGTAATTTTTTGTCGAGGCACTACATCTATTACTTCAAAATTAAGAGAGCTAAGAAAATTCGGGTTGTTAAGGCGTTTATCGTCGGGATCACATTTACCTTTCAAATATTTAGTTATTATATATCTAAACGTTTGATGGAGGAATATGTTTGCATCGTCTTTTAACGGTCTTCCGAAAGGGTCAATAAAAAGAACCTTTTTCGCTCGCAAGTTGATCACAAAGCAGCTGATTAAATTTTTAGCAGACTCGCTTAATGCACGTGAACCTACCGGAACAATTAGTAATGGTTGATCTTTGCTATTCTCTATCTCTTTTGGAATCTCGAAACCGGCAAACTCTGAATTTGGGCCATAACCGTCTAGATCTGTGGCATAGGTAAAAGGCACTTCTCTACCTTTATCTATAAAATGGAGGATAACGGATTTTTTATTACTTTTTTCTGCGATTGCTTTAAGTTCGGCAATTATATCTAGAGCTACGAGTTTCGGTTTAGGCGGGTCAATGACTGCCTGGACAGAAATTTGCTGCTTATTCGCGGGAGCAGGAGCGGATTGAGTGGAAATAGGCGGGGGAAGAGATTCGACTTGATGCTGCGTCTGGTTTTTGCCAGATAATAATAAAGGGGTCGTTTTATTTGCAACAGCAGGTTGAGGGATAGCTGCGGGGACTGGGTTCAGAAGAAATGAAGCGATTTTGGAAGTTCTATTTCCTAAATCAAGCAGAGGGATATTAGTTTTTTCAAGACGACTTCTCGCAAGTCGGGCTCGGAATCCCACAAGAGATATATTTACATTAGGGTTTTTATCGTCTTCATCAAAATCAATTGTTGTCGGTTCGTTATTTCCAACAAAAGAAAGAGGATCTTCCTGTTCGTCTGTTATCGGCTCAGATGGAGCAACAGGATTGGCGGGGGGGCTAGGAGGAAGCTTCGGAGGCGTCTCTTTAGGAGTAGCACTATTCTGGGGGAACCTCGTCTGGGGCAACGTCGGGCGGGGTCCTGGATTCTGGGGGAACGTCGGGCGGGGTCCTGTGGGTCTTGGGGGAGGGGTAGGGTTGTGTGAGCTTTCTGTTGGGATCATCGGTCTTAATACGAACCGTGCTATTTTAGGCAGATTAGAAGGATCTATGGGCGAACGAGCGTGAACACTATTCGAATCACTATCGGAAATAGAGCTAGAAGAAGAGGGTCTTCTGGAAGATGGGCTATGTGTTTCTGATGAAGAGCCTTTACCGTCTTCTGGTTTGGAATCAGAGTTTTCTGAAAGTTTAGATAGTATTGATTGATAATCGGACGTAAAGCTTAGGTATGACTCTAAGAGTTTTGCCGACTTGATCGATTGATCGACGCCGGCGCTCAGTTTAGCGCCTGTAAAAGTTACTTGTTGGCCTTCTTGAGCACTTGGATTGAAATCAAAAACAGCTTCGTTGCCAGTAATTTCTATGCCGGTTGTCATTTCTTTGTATAGAGGGCAAAACTTCGCCCAATCGGAGTGAGTAAATTGAGCTTCTTTGTTATCAAACATTATACTAATTGCAAAACGCTTACCGTTTAGTGCTGTATATTCAAAGGAAGTTGTGGGGATTTCTCGGATGAGCTTGGGAGATGTTTTTTCTGTCGGGTTGGGTCCGAATTCAACTCCGAACGCCTCTTCAGGGAAATCGGTACCTACATTTAATGTTATACTGTCAGATTCGTTATCAGATAGGTCCGAAGCAGGTGAATCTAATGGGCTAATGCTATTTAATGGACTAATACTTCTTTCGGATAGGGGGGGGCTGCCTGCAGAGAAGCGGGGAGATAAAATCGATCCTGTACTGAGATGGCTAATCTCAGAAGCTCTTGAAGAGCGCCCAGGCGAAGCGGATGGAGTCAAGCTTTCAGCTTGTGATGATGGTCCAATTCGTTGTGACATATTTGTAATATCCTAATTAAGTTTATAAAATAATTATAACATATTTAACTATCTTTATCAATAATTTTAAATAAACCAAACAAATCCAAAACAATATAACTATCAACTACTTATAATATCCCCGCTTTTTCATCTTTCCGTAACTCCCTTATTTCTAACCCTATACCTTAGCCTATAGTCCTCTATAGCCAGATTTTGGAAAATCCTCTATAACCTTAAGGGTAAAGAGCTAGAGCGAGAGTATGCAGAATATTTCTTTGTTGGAAGTGGCCCTTCTGTTGGGGTTGGTTTCTGAGTCTCAGTTGGAAGTGTCTAACTATCAGGTAGATAGCCGTTCCATTGAGCCTGGGGGGCTGTTTTTCGCCCTGAAGGGAGAGAGGAGCGATGGGCATCTCCATTTGGCGGAGGCTAGGCGGCGCGGCGCCATTGGGGCTGTGGTCTCAAAGGGGTACCAGGGGCCCGACTTTGGGCTGGTTTTGCTCCCTGTGGAAGATGTTCTGGAAGGCCTCCAGGCTTTGGCTAAAGAGAACCTAAATCGGCAGCGCCCCTATATTGTGGCGATTACCGGCTCGGTGGGCAAAACGACGACTAAGGACTTCGCCGCTACGATTTTATCGGCCTCTTTTCGGGTGCATAAGAGCCCTGCTAGCCACAATACGAAATTGACCCTGCCGTTGACGATTTTGAACCGGCCTGGAGGAGAAGAGGTGCTTGTGCTCGAAATGGGAATGAGCGAGCCGGGGGATATTAGAAAATTGGTAGAAATCGCCCCGCCCGATATGGGGGTGGTGACGAAAATCGCTTTGGCTCATGCGGCTTTTTTTCCTGGAGGGATCGAGGAGATCTCTCGGGGGAAGCGGGAGATTTTTTCCCATCCACACACGACGATAGCGGTTTTCCCGTACGACTTACAAGATGTGCCGGCGGATAAAAAAAAGGTGAGTTTTTCACTCGATGAGCGGGCTTCTGATTACTTCCTCTCGGCCGCCGAAGGGCGGTTTTATGTGGATGAACGGGGGATAAGAGCCTATCAATTCGATTTGCCCTTTAAACAGAGCCATATTCTACACGATTTTCTCGCGGCTGTGGCTATTGCTCGGCAGTTAAAGATGAGCTGGGATGAGATCAATCGGCAAGTGGCCTCTTTGCAAATGCCCCATATGCGCTTTGAGCAGTTTGCGAAAAATGGGGTGCAATTTGTGAATGATGCCTATAACGCTAATCCTGAATCGATGCGAGCGGCCCTGTCTAATTTTCCTGAGCCGAAAGAGGGGGGTAAAAGGATCGCGGTTTTGGCCTCAATGCTGGAGCTGGGCTCTTTTTCTGTCGATGCACATCGAGAAGCGGGGCAATTGGCGCAGAGGCATGCGGACCATTTGTTGGTGTTCGGAGAGGAGGCGGCGCCGCTATGCGAAGCCTTTGAAGAGGGGAAAAAACCTTCGGAACATTTCATCGACCGGGACGCTCTGGCATTGCGTCTAAAAGAGATTATGCGGCCGGGAGATGTCGTTTTGGTGAAGGGGTCTCGAGGTATGCAATTGGAAAAACTATTCGATCTATTGGACTGATTTATGCTCTTGAGTCTAGCGGAGTGGCTGCGCGACTGGGGATGGAAAATTCCGTTTGCCTTTACCTATTTTTCGTCGCGGATGATTTTGGCGGCGGCTACCGCGTTGTTGTTGACGATTGCTTTGGGGCCGCGGTTCATTAAAAAGCTCTATGAGCTGAAAATCGGNNGTCCTCTATTGGCTGAGCTGCATGGGAAAAAAAAGGATACGCCGACAATGGGAGGGGTGCTGATCCTCTCTTCGATGGCAGTCTCTCTTTTCCTGTGGATGGACTTAACCCATATTTTTACCTGGATCCTCTTTTTTACGACGGTCGTCTTGGGCGTTCTTGGGGGATGGGACGACTATTTGAAGTTGCGCTATAAAAATAGCAAGGGGCTTAAAGCGCGGAAAAAGATGGCCTTTCAGGTGGGCTTTTCTAGCTTNNTCTAGCTTAATCGCTCTCTATCTTCTCTATCCTCCTCTTACGAAGGCGATTGCGGGAGAAAAATTGTTCCGGCCGCCAACAGCAAAAGTCCTTTCTATGCAGCCCAGAGAGGGGAGGCGTCCTTTAGCTACAGCGCAGACGCTAGCCACGGATGAGTATGTCACGCGCCTCTATTTGCCGTTTTATAAAGATCCGGTCCTTATTTTGGATGGGGCACTTAAGATTCTCTGTTTTTTTCTGATTGTGTTTGTGATCACAGGCTCTTCGAACGCGGTCAATTTAACCGATGGCCTCGATGGTCTGGCGGCGGGGTGCTTGGTGATGGTCTCTCTTGTGCTGGGGCTATTCGCCTTTTTGTCGAACCACATTGAGCTGGCCCGTTATCTCAACATTTTATACATCGAGGGGAGCGGCGAGATCGCCGTTTACTTGCTGGCGCTAGCGGGCGCGGCTCTCGGTTTTTTGTGGTATAACGGCTATCCGGCCCAGGTGTTTATGGGGGACACGGGATCGCTCGCTTTAGGGGGGATTCTCGGCGTCTCTTCGGTCCTTTTATGCCGAGAGGCGATCCTTGCGGTGGCGGGGGCGATTTTTGTCGCAGAGGCGCTGTCGGTGATTTTGCAGGTGGTGAGTTACCGCTATCGGAATAAAAAGAGGGTTTTTCTCTGTGCACCTTTGCATCACCATTTCGAGTATAAGGGGTGGCCTGAAACGAAGGTGGTGGTCCGATTCTGGATCATAAGTCTCCTTTTTGCGATCATCGCCGTATCATCGTTGAAGCTCCAATGAAAAAGACGCTCATTATCGGATTTGGCATTAGTGGGAGATCGGCGGCGCAGCTTTTGCTCAAGAAAGGGGCGCGGGTCGTGGCTGTCGATCGGAAATGGGAGGAGTTAACTCCCATACCGTCCCCTTTTTTTGCCCTGCAATCAGATAGCGCCCCTATTTCGTTTTCTGATATAGGGCTTGTCGTTCTATCCCCGGGGATTGCGCCGAGCCATCCGCTCGTGCAAGAGGCTCTCTCTTTTCACATCGAAGTGATTGGGGAAATTGAGCTCGCGATGCGCCATTTGCAGAGCCGCGCTGTGGGGATCACGGGGACGAATGGGAAAACGACGACTACACTTTTAGTGGCGCACATTTTGCGCGAGGCGGGATTGGAGGCGTTAGCTTTGGGGAATACGGGCGATGGGTTATGTGCCTATCTCGCTTCGGAAAAAGCCTCCTCTACGCCTATTCTCGTGATCGAATTGAGCTCGTTTCAACTCGAAACGCTCCAGAGCCGCCGCCTTGAAGGGGCTGTTTTGTTAAATATTACCCCCGATCATCTGGATCGTTACCCATCCATGAAAGACTACGCCGAGGCTAAGAGGAAGATTGCCGACTGCTTACAGCCAGGGGCCCCTTTTTGGGTTTCCCGACAAGTTCAGGAAGAGTTTGGGTTTGGTTCTTTGGTGTTCGATGAAGTGGCTCTTGCGCCGATTTCCCCTATTCGCTATATGCAATTAGGTGGGCCTGAAGTGCAAAATATCCAGGCGGCCTTCGCTCTTTGTTCTCTATTTGGCGTATCGAAAGAGGCCTTTAGGCGAGGAGTGGAGACGTTTCGGAAACCGGCCCACAGAATTGAATTTGTCGTCGAGAAAAACGGGATTTCGTTTTACAATGACAGCAAGGGGACAAATATCGATGCGGTGATGCACGCTGTTCGTCTATTAGAAGGGCCTCTAATTCTCCTCGTTGGAGGGGTAGATAAAGGGGCCTCTTACCAACCCTGGATCGATTGTTTTCGGGGGAAAGTGAAAATGATTGTTGCTTTTGGACAGGCGGCGCATAAAATGGAAGTAGAGTTAGCAGCCGATTTCCCCTTTCGGCGGGTGACAACGATGGAAGAGGCATTTTCTTGGGCGGTTCAATCGGCTGAACCCAAAGAATCGGTCCTTCTCTCTCCGGGCTGTTCGAGCTACGACCAGTTCCGCAACTATGAGCATCGGGGCGATGCGTTTAAACGCCTCGTAAAAGGATGGGTATGAATCGAAAAAATACAATCTTAATCGCCGTGATGATCAACGCCTCTTTGTTGGTGCTCCTATTCATCACCGCGTTGACGACGCAAGAGGAGCTATCGGCCCCTTCGTCGACGCAAATGGCGCAAACCTCATCCGTGCAGCCGATCGAGATGCAGCCGCCCCTTTTTGGCGACTCGGTCGATCAGACTCTGCGCCAGCCTACGCCCCCCCCTGCTCCTTTAGCCGATGCGCAGCTGTTAGTGAAGCCAGCCGAACCTGAGCCCAAACCGACGCCAGCTCCTGTGTTGCATGTTTTGCCCCCTGCGGAAGCTCCTTCAAATACAATCGCTGTGGTTAGCCCAGCTCCCATCGCTCCAGCACCTGTCGCCTCAGGGCTCATTGAAGTGATTGTGAAAAAAGGGGACACGCTCGAAAAAATTGCCCGGGCTCATCGGACAACGATCGATGAGATCATTAAGATCAACCATTTGCCCAGCAGTTTTCTACGGGTAGGGCAACAATTAAAAGTGCCTGCAGAGAAGAAAGTGAGTACGGCGCCTAAACCCAAAGCGGCTCCTGGCTCTGAAAATCCCGAATATTACACCGTCAAGGTGGGGGATAATCCTTGGACAATTGCGATGAAACACCACATGAAGGTGGATGAACTTCTTCGCCTCAATGCGCTCAATGAAGAAAAGGCTCGTAAGCTAAAGCCTGGCGACCGGTTACGAACGAGATAACAGATCTCACCAACAGTTATCATAGTAACGTGAGTATTTTGTGGGCCGCGCCTCTTTGTGGTTGATTATTTCGACCGCTCTCCTTTTTTCTTTTGGCTTAGCGATGATTTTCAACACCACCTCGGCGGAAATTATCGATCGAGGTCTCGATGTGAGCATCCATCGGGTCTTGTTTAAACAGGCTTTGTACGGCATGGTGGGTGTCTTTTTAGGGATGGCCGCCTATCGGGCTGGTTACTCCTCTTTGATCCGTTTAAGCGGTCCGCTGCTCATTTTGTTCACTGTTTTATTGGCGCTGCTCTTTGTGCCTAATATTGGGCAATCGGTCAATGGCGCTCGGCGCTGGATTTTGCTATTGGGCCATAGTTTTCAGCCTTCGGAATTTGCGAAGTTGATTATTCCGACTTTTTACATCTATTGGTATTTGAAACAGCCGAAGCCGATCGCTTGGATACCGTTTTTGAAAATATTGGGGCTGATTTTTATCCCGATCGGTCTAATTTTGCTCGAACCTGATAACGGGACGACGGCGATCATTTTTTCTACTCTTGTGGTTCTGTTTATCCTCACAAAAATCCGTTGGCTCTATTGGGCATTGCCACTGTTTGTATTGGGGGTTATTGGGGTGGGGGCGGCTTTGCAAATGCCTCACGTACCCGATCGGATCCGGATATACTTGCACCCGGAATTAGATTTGCGGGGCAAAGGCCATCAGCCCCACCAGGCAAAAATTGCGGCCGGTTCGGGGCGTCTACTGGGACGAGGCTTGGGAGAGAGTTTACAAAAGCTCAACTATTTGCCTGAGGCGCGCAATGACTATATTGCGGCGATCTACGCAGAAGAGACCGGTTTTGTGGGGGTAGTGGCGCTTATTGTTCTGTATATGTCGCTCACCTACACCGGCTTTTTTATCGCGATCAAATCTCCTCATCAAGAGGGATTTTTATTGGCCTCCATTTTGACTTTTTTGATCTCTATCCAGGCCTTTTTGAATTTAGGGATCGTTTCGGGACTCCTTCCAAGCAAGGGGATGACCCTTCCGTTTTTTTCACAAGGGGGAACCTCTCTCATTGCCAATACGATCGCCCTGTTTATCTTACTCGATATCTCCCGCAAGGGGGAACTCTATGAAACGTAAAGTCGTCATTGCAGCAGGGGGCAGTGGGGGGCATCTTCTACCAGCGCAGCAATTAGCTTTACTGCTCAAGAGCGATTCTGAGGTGTTTTTTGCGGGGCATCTTCTTTCAACAAGCCCTTTTTTCCACAAAGAGGGTTTCCCTTTTTGGGAAATCTCTTCGGCCTCATTAGCGTCTCCTTTAACCTTTTGTGTGGCGGCGTTGAGAGGGATTGTCCAAAGTGTGCGGCTACTCTGCAAACTTCGCCCCGATGTAGTAGTGGGATTTGGCAGCTACCATTCGTTTCCTCTTCTGGCGGCCGCGGCTCTTTTGGGGAAAAAGATCGTCCTGTACGAGGCCAATTGTGTCCTCGGTAAAGTGAACCGCCTATTCGCTCCTCGAGCTCGCATTGTCGCTCATCAATTTCCTCTGGCGTTTTGGGGGAAAAGTTCGAAGCGGATTGTCCCCTATTTTCCCTGGATCGCGCCACGCATCTCTTATACTAAAGGAGAGGCGCGCAAATGTTATGATCTCGATCCCGATGCGCCTGTTTGCCTTGTATTTGGCGGCTCTCAAGGGGCGCAATTTTTAAATCAAAGAGTGCCAGAAGCTCTGCCTCTCTCTTGCCAGGTGATCCATCTGACCGGAAGGGACGATGGGGTAGAAGGAGTGCGCCGCGATTACGAGAAGCGGGGGATCCGCGCTGCCGTGAAGGGGTTTGAGACCGAAATGGGAAAAGCTTATGCGGCGGCCGATTTTGTGATTTGCCGGAGCGTAGCGGGAACTATGGCAGAACTGATCAATCAGGAGATGCCGGCTCTAATGGTCCCTTTTCCTGCAGCCTCAGATGACCATCAAACCCATAATGCCCGATTTTTTTCTGAAGTGGTTCAAGGGGGAATTTGGCGTGCGCAAAAAGATCTGTCTACTCCTGAGCTCTTTTCTCAGGCGATTGCAGAGTGTGTAAGGCAGGCCAATACGATGAAAGAGGCGATAGGGCGGTTGCAGAAAAATGGGGAAAAGAGAGACGCTTTAGCTGACATTATTCGAGAAATAGCATGAGTCGTTACCACTTTATTGGTTTGGGCGGGATCGGGATGAGCGCACTGGCTCGTCTATTGTTGCAACAGGGCGAAGAGGTGCAGGGGAGCGATGCAAAAATGAGTCCCCTTTTAGATCAGCTTCGAGAGGAAGGCGCAGAGATCGATGCTGCTCTAGGAAAGGGGATGATCGTTGTCTATAGCACCGACATTCGAGAGGGGCATCCAGAACGGGTTAAAGCGAGAGAACTGGATCTGCCCATTCTCCACAGATCTGATCTGCTAGATCGGTTAATTGGCGACAAAAAAGGGCTGCTGGTTGCGGGGACTCACGGGAAAACGACGACGACGGCTCTATTAGCCTCTGTTTTACTAGAAGCCGGTTACGACCCCTCTTTTGTTATAGGAGGCATAGGGACCTCTTTACGCACGAATGGGAAGGCGGGGTTAGGCGAATATTTTGTTGCCGAGGCGGACGAGAGCGATGGCTCCTTTTTAAAGACGAACGGATATGGGGCGATTGTCACCAATTTAGAGGATGAACATCTCCCTTTTTGGAAACACTCAGCCGCGCTCGATCGGGCATTTGCTCAATTTTTTTCTCAAGTGAAAGAGCCCCGGTTTTTATTGTGGTGCGCCGATGACGATCGGCTACAGGCTTTACGCCCCGCTGGGAGTTCTTATGGATTTTCTCCAATGGCCGATTGGATGATCGATTCGTTTCGCTCCCGAGAGGGGGGCATTTGCTTCGATCTTAAGCATGAAGATAAAGTTTATCGAGAGATCCAGGTTTCCCTCATGGGGCGCCATAACGCCCTCAATAGCGCTGCCGTTTTTGCCCTTTCGATACAGCTCGGGATTGCAGAAGAGGCTGTTCGCCGGGCTCTACAGCAATTTAGCGGCGTCTGCCGCCGTCTGGAATGGAAGGGGGCTGCAAAAGGGATCGATGTATATGACGATTATGGGCACCACCCAACAGAAATTTCGGTCACCGTTACCGCGTTGAAAGAGCGGATCGGGGAGCGGCGATTGGTTGTCCTTTTTCAACCCCATCGGTATAGTCGAGTGCAAGATCTATTTGCTGAATTCGAAAAAAGTTTCGATCAGGCGGATAGAGTAATCCTCACCGATATCTATAGTGCCGGAGAGGCGCCGATCGAGGGGATAACCACAAAAACGCTATGGGCCCAAATGGGAAAAAGACTAGGATCGAAACTGCACCATCTTTCTAGAGATCGACTCGAAGAGGCGATGGCGGCTCAAATAATTGCGGGCGATGTAGTTTTGACAATAGGTGCGGGTGATGTGACGCAAGTAGCTGAGCTTCTTTTACAACGTTTACGGAGCGCTGATGTCTTCGCCTGAATGGTCGATGAAGCAGGCTCTATTTTGTTTAATCGGTTCCACATGTCTCACTCTGATCTTGGCTGTGGGGGGATTTTGGGGATACCGGAATTGGAAGATGAGTCGGATGACCAACGAAAAATTTCGGGTCGTAGCGATTGTCCAGACAGGTCCCGAAAAAGAGCCGCTTAAAACGGCCTATCTCGCTGAAGTTCTCGGCCTTTCAGCCGATCGCCCCTCTCACCTCTATTCTTTGGATCTCAAACAGGCACAAGCGAAGCTATTGACATCGCCTCTGATTGAAAGCGCTAAAATCAAACGGGTCCCTCCGGGCACTTTACTCATCGACTACACCATTCGTAAACCGTTGGCGATCCTTTCCGATTATGCAAATACAGCGGTGGATTCGGAAGGGTATCTCTTTCCGATTGCCCCTTTTAGTTCTCCTAAGCAGCTCACCGAAATTTATCTCGGTCTCCCTTCCTTTGGTTCTGCCGAAGATACGATGGGTCGATCGGGGGGCAGTTGGCAGCGCCCTTTGAAAAACGGCTATTTTTCGTTAGCTTTAGAGATATTGCGCTTCATCGAAGATTCTCCGGCAAAAGGGGACATGCGGATTAAACGGATTGACGTTTCCCACGCATTCGCCCCGAGTCTCGGCCAGCGGGAAATTGTCTTAATTGCAGAAGATGAATTGATTTGGAATGCGCAAGGGAAAGAGCTCGTCTGCGTCTTCCCCAAAATTTTACGATTAGCGCCCAAAGATTATCGGCAGCAGTTGGGTAATTTTTTTTCGCTGCGCAGCGCCATGCACGAAGATTATAAACGGCAGCTAGCATCGGTCCAAGAGGGGGGTAGATTCGCCTCTCGCATCATCGATCTAAGGATCCCGCAGCTCGCTTTTATAGAGAATCGTTCTTAAACGGATTAGTATTTTCTGATTCGAACGCTGATTCGGGAGTTTCATCGACTGTCGTGGCGACAACCTTCGCTTGTTCCTTTTTTTTGACGATACAATCGATAATTATTTCGGTCAGTTTGAATACAGCAATGGCTGCGACAATGCCTGCGCTAAGGCTCAAATAAGAGGGCCCCAATAAACAGGCGACAAATAACCCCACAACCAGAGCGGCAATTACAGTTATCAAAGCCCGTAAAGTGCGAGAAAGGCAATTATTTGGTTTTTGGATACAACAAGTTGAATTTGATTGAGGAATTGATTTAATCATACAAAGCCTTTTTTTATTATTTGTTTAAAACTATATATTATCTAAGATTAATTCGACATATAAAAAAAAGTCTTGTTGCATTATTAGACCTCTTTCATGGAGTACTAGATCCCCTGCTCGAAATCTTGGAGGATTAGCTCTTTTAGCCTTTCTACCCCGAGTTCGTCTATATTGAGCCAGCGGAAAATGGGCTCTTTGCGGAACCAGGTGAACTGCCGTTTGGCATAATGGCGGGTGTCGGCGCNNTGCCGTTTGGCGTATTGGCGGGAAGCCTTTTTGAATTGGGTGGTAAAGAGGTAGAAATCGGCCTCGGTTTGCGCCGATTGGAGGTAGTCGAGGGCTTGTCGGTAGCCGATGGCTTGCGAGGCGGAGGAGTTGAGTTTTAATCCTCGCTCTTCGAGCCTCTTCACTTCGTTGAGAAATCCATTTTGGATCATTTGGTCGCAGCGAAGCTCGATTCGGCTGTAAAGTCTGTCGCGGGGGTAATAGATAAACCAGCACCGGAAATCGTAATCCTGTTCTTGGAGTTGGTCGGCTTTGGGGATTTCGCTCACTTTGCGGTCGGTAAGAGCTATGATTTCTAGCGCGCGGATGATTTTATGCCGATCCCTTTCTGAAATGGTCTCAGCATACACAGGATCGAGCATCTGCAGCCTTTCAAACAGGATTTCGGGGCCTAATTCCCGCATCTGCCTTTCTAAAAGATCTCTTACGTCGGGACTAGAAGGGGGGCCGGCTGGGGGGCCGTAGAGGAGCGCGTGGACATAAAAGCCAGAGCCGCCCACCACTATG
>PLXF01000002.1 GCA_003151315.1 Parachlamydiales bacterium | reverse complement strand
CGACGAGCCTTCCATCGGCCTCCATGCCAGGGATACCACCCGGCTGATCAGCGTGCTGAAGAACCTGCGCGATCTGGGCAATACGGTGATCGTCGTCGAGCACGATCCCGATACAATGCTCGCAGCCGACAGGATTGTCGATGTGGGGCCCGGCGCTGGCCAGCATGGAGGGCGGATCTTAGTCAACGGAACGCTGGCTGAACTGGTCAACCATCCCGAATCGCTAACTGGCGCTTACCTTTCAGGAAAACTTTCGATCGAGGTGCCTAAATCAAGGCGCAAAGGCTCGGGACATTCGATCGAAATCATCGGGGCTACCCATCATAATTTGAAGCAAGTGGATGTCTGTATTCCCCTTGGCTGTTTTGTCTGCATAACGGGCGTTTCTGGATCGGGTAAATCGTCGCTCATTCGGGATATTCTCTATCCCGCTCTTGCCAATCGCCTCCACCATGCGCAGCTTCCCATTGGCGCCCATAAAGAGATCAAAGGGATTGAACAGATCGATAAAATCATCGCAGTCGATCAATCTCCCATTGGCCGAACGCCCCGATCCAACCCAGCCACCTATATCAAACTGTTCGATGAGATCCGCGATCAATTTACCGAGCTGCCGGAGAGCCGTTTGCGCGGATTTACGGCAGGCCACTTTAGCTTTAATGTGAAGGAGGGCTCTTGCGCCTACTGCGGCGGCTTGGGGCAAGTGCGAATCGACATGGATTTTATGGAAGATGCCTGGGTCGATTGCCCCCAATGCAAGGGAAAAAGATTTGAACCCGATATTTTGGCGGTCCGTTTTAAAGGGAAAAGCATCCATGACGTATTGGATACAGATGTGGAACATGCACGGGAACTTTTTGATGCGTTGCCCAGCTTAAAGCGAAAAATCGAAGTGTTGAGCCAGGTGGGACTCGACTATCTGAAATTGGGACAGCCCTCCACTACCTTGTCTGGAGGAGAGGCGCAACGGATCAAATTGGCAAAAGAGCTGGTTCGCCCGGCCGCCCAAAAAACGATCTATGTTCTCGATGAGCCGACAACGGGGCTCCATTTCCACGATATCCGCCGTCTCATTGGCGTTTTGCAAAAACTGGTCGATAAAGGGCACACAGTGCTCGTGATTGAACACAACATGGATCTGGTTAAAACGGCCGACTGGGTGATCGATTTAGGTCCCAAGGCGGGGATCTATGGCGGCGAGCTGATTGGCGAGGGGACTCCAGAGCAGATAGCCAAATTAAAAACGCCGACTGGCTTGGCTCTAAAGCAATCGCTAAAACCGATCGTTTTACCGAAAAAGGCAAAGCGGGAAACCCAAGTTGAACCTTGCCAGTTCATCACGATCGAAAATGGGGAACAAAACAATTTAAAAGGGGTGTCGCTGGAAATCCCCCGAGGTTCAATCACCGTTTTAACAGGTCCTTCAGGCTCTGGCAAATCTTCGTTGGCCTTCGAAACCATTTACGCCGAAGGGCAGCGTCGCTATACGGAGACTTTGCCCGCCTATTCTCGCCAATATGTGAAACAATTGCCCAAGCCAAAGGTCGATCGAGTTGACGGGCTCTCCCCTTCCATCGCTATCGAACAAAAAACAGGGGGCTTAAATCCCCGCAGTACGGTGGGCACTCTCACAGAGATTTACGATCTACTTCGCGTCCTATACGCCCATGAAGGGGAAGCTTTTTGTCCCGACACAGGAGAGCCGATCCGCCACATCAGTAAAGAGGTGGTTGTTGATAAGTTGCTGAGCCTTCCTGCAGGGGAAAAAATCCAAATCCTCACGCCCTTATCGCTCCAAAAAAAGGAGAGTTTTGAGCAGTTACTTGAGCGGCTCAATCGGGAGGGATACGTTCGGATTCGGCTGAATGGGACGATCTACGAGCTCGATGAGAAGATCCCGTTTGAAAAATTTCGGAAAAATGAGATCTTTCTCGTCATCGATCGGATGGCCATCGCCCAAAAATCAAAACAGCGCCTTTTTGAAGCGGTAGAAAAGGCGACCCAGATGTCAGAGGGGATCTGCGTCGTGGCTCGAGAAGGGGGCGATCTGTTTTTCAATCTCGCCTTCGCTGTGGAAAGTACAGGCCAGTCTTATCCTCCGATTACCCCCCAAACTTTCTCCTTTAATTCCGAAGTGGGGATGTGTCTGGAAGGCCAAGGACTCGGCACAACCTATGGGGCCAATTTAGGGGCTAAAAAAGGGTTGCAGCGCCTTTCGATTCTTCAGGCGATGGATCGGTTATTTAAAGAGAGAGGCACCGATGGCGCCTCTAAATTGCTCGAATCCTATTTTAAAGAGTTCGGCGTCGATTGCGACGAGACCATTAAAAATCTGCCCCCTAAACATCTCGATCTATTTCTCGACGGCGGACCCGAAGTGCTGATCAAAAAACGGAAATTTTCTGTCCGTTGGATCGGCCTCCACCCGTTCTTAGCCCAAGCGGCCCGCATCGGCGGCACCGATCTAAGACACGAATTACTCCCCTATCTGTCGATTCACCGTTGCGAAGCGTGCCAAGGGAGCCGCCTCAATCCTTTAGCCCGCAATGTGAGGATCGAAGGAGTTTCTATCACCGATTTTTGCGCTTTAAGTCTCGAAAAAGCGGCCGATTTTGCCCAAAACCTGAACATAGATCCCTTTTTGCAAGAGACCAAGACGCAGCTATGTAAGTATCTCGATTTTTTACTCCAAATCGGACTGCGCTATCTTTCTCTCGACCGTTCAGCCCCCACTTTAAGCGGCGGAGAGCTGCAAAGGCTCCGATTGGCTCGGCAACTCGGTTCGGGATTAGTGTCGTGCCTATACGTCCTCGATGAGCCGACGATTGGCTTGCATCCCGCCAATAGCGAAAAGCTCAATAAGGCTCTCCAGCGGCTGCGCGATCTAGGCAATACCTTAATCCTCGTTGAGCACGATCCGCTCATCATTAAAGAGGCCGATTATCTGTTCGATTTTGGCCCTGGCGCAGGACGCGAAGGGGGACGGATTACAGCGAGAGGGACAATCCCAGAGATCATGAAAAATCCCCTCTCTCTCACCGGACAATATTTGAGCGGCAAAAAACAGATCCCTATCCCTAAAAAAAGGCGCCCCTTTTCTCCCGATGTGCGCATCGAGGGGGCTACTTTACACAACTTAAAAAACATCTCCGTTGCCTTCCCTAAAAGTGCGATTACGTGTCTTTCGGGCGTCTCTGGATCGGGAAAATCGACCCTCATGCGCCATCTGCTCAAACCGGCCACAGAGATCGCCCTCAATGCTGGCAAAAAAAAAGAACCGATCGAATATTTAGGGGCGCAATTCTACGGCCTCTACGATTTTGATAAAATCATCGCGATCGATCAGAGTCCCATTGGCCAAACGTCCCGCGCTGATGTGAGCACCTATACTGAAATACAGCCTCTGATCCGCTCCCATTTCGCTGCGCTTCCGCAAGCGGCCGCAAAAGGGCTCCAGCCACGCCATTTCAGCCCTAACCACCTGCGAGGCATGTGCCGCACCTGCTGGGGACTCGGTTACAAAACAGTTGATCTTCAATTTCTCCCCTCGGTTCGAATTGAGTGTGACGCCTGCAAAGGGTGCCGGCTCAATCCCCTCTCCCTCGAAGTGCTCTATAAAGGGAAGCACTTCGGCCAAATTCTCCGGATGACCATCGCAGAGGCTCTCGATTTTTTCGAACCGATCCCCCGAATTTTCAAAAGGCTCCAAACGCTCCAATCGGTAGGTCTCGACTATCTGCAGTTAGGACAAGAGGTCGCCTCTCTCTCAGGCGGCGAAGCGCAGCGGCTGCGCTTGTCTCGAGAACTCTCTAAGCGGGAAACGGGAAATACCCTCTATCTGATTGACGAGCCGACGGTGGGTCTACATAGCGAGGATATCCTAAAACTGCTGCCTATTTTCCATCGCCTCGCCGACAAAAAAAACACTCTCCTCATCGTAGAACACAACATCGATATCCTTGTAAACGCCGATTACATCATCGATCTAGGTCCAGACGCCGGAAACGAGGGAGGAGAAATCGTAGCGCAAGGCACCCCTGAAGAGGTTGCTCAATCGAAAACATCAAAAACAGGGCCCTTTTTGCGCGAACGGATATATACTGTGTCCACTTGAAAGTTAGACAACCAACCCATGCTAGCATCCCAGCCTTTTGATCCGCGAAAATAGCCCCCTATTTCTAATAGGGAACTATTTTCGCGCCGGCTACGCCTGATCAAAATTCTGGGCGCTATCATGGGTTGGTTGTCTAACTTTCAAGTGGACACAGTATATACTGCTCATGATTCAAAAACCGAATAAAAAAATATAACGCAAAGCCGC